>JBCCRF010000043.1:0-14003 GCA_039208305.1 Pseudomonadota bacterium | reverse complement strand
CAAAGCCGCATTAAGGGGACATGCTCCACGGGCGCAATAATCAGCGGCCAACTTATGGGGCCGATGACGAAAGATAAAGCATGCGCTTTGCCGTGGCGCAGCAAAAGGTTACGGTGCCAACGACTGCAAACGCCGCCGGACGTTCATGAAGGTAACGCTGACCACAATCGCCGATGATCTGGGCGTCTCTACCGCAACCGTGTCACTGGCCTTGCGCGATTCTCCACTCGTCGCCGCTGCCACAACGGAGCGTATCAAACGCCGGGCAAAAGAAATCGGGTATGTCTACGACCGACGTGCGGCCAGCCTGCGCACACAGCGGTCGGATATCGTCGGCGTTCTGGTGCGGGACATAATCAATCCCTTCTTCGCCGAGATTCTCGGGTCGATCGAAGCGGAACTCAGCGAAAACCGACAAACCTTTATCCTGTGCAATCACGGCGACGACATCGCGCTGCAGGAGGATTTTATCTCTACGCTGATGCAGTTCGGCGCGGATGGGGTGATCATGTCGCCATCCGTCGGCACGTCGGCGGAAGATATTCGCAAGATCGAGGAGAATGGCCTGCCGGTCACATTGGTGGCGCGAACCGTGGAGGACGCAGGAGTTCCCGCTTTCCTCGGGGACGACGTCGCTGGCTTCGAATTGGTCACGTCGCATCTCATCGCCAAGGGTCATCGCGATATCGCGCTGATTGGTGGCACGCGCTTGACCTCCACCGGTCGCGCACGCCGGACGGGTTTCGCACAAGCTTTTGAGAAAGCTGGCCTCGAGTTGCCGAAACGTGAAGATTTCGAAACGCCATACGACCGCCGTGCAGGCTATGAGGCAGTGACGAAATTGCTGGCCGACGGCCCGGCCCCTGACGCTGTGGCCTGCTGTTCTGACACGGTGGCGCTGGGCGTCATGCACGGGTTGCGGGCGGCGGGGCTGGAACCTGGCCAAGACATCGCCGTCACAGGCTACGACAACATAACAGAAGCAGCGATCGCCTTTCCCCCGCTCACCACGGTCGATGACGGTCATGCCGATATCGGCAAACTTGCTGCGCGGGCTCTTTACGCCAAGATCAAGAAAGAAGACTGCTCGACCGAGCCGATGCTAGTGAAGCCGTCTCTGATGGAGCGCGCCTCGGTGAATGACCGCAGCTAGCCGATCTTACCGCCCAACTCGTCTTCGACATGGGCGGCAATCAAGGCTTCGAAACTCGACTCTGCTTTGAACCCTAAAGCCTCGGCACGAGAAGTGTCGAAACGTTGTGGCCAGTTGTCCACGATAGCGCGGATGGTCGCGTCCGGCTCACGTGTTACGCGATCGGCCACGTCATCACCGGCATAATTCCGAAGAGCTTTCACCATCTCGCCGGTCGTGATCGCCAATCCAGGCATCGACAAATTTCGTCGTGATCCGACTCGCTCTCCATCGATCTCTGCCGCGTGAATGCAGAAATGAACAGCGGATCGCGGGCTTGCCATCCAGTGCATCACATCATCATCGACCGGGAGATTGGCCGTCTCCCCCACCAGCGGCTCACGGATAATGTTGGAGAAGAATCCTGACGCTGCAGCGTTCGGCTTGCCGGGCCGCACAACGATTGTTGGCAGGCGGATACCAACTCCATCCATGTGACCCTTGCGGGTGTAATCCGCCAGCAGCAGTTCGCCGATAGCCTTTTGCGTGCCATAGGATGTAAGCGGCGTCAGATGGAATTCATCGTCGATAACATCCGGGAACGGCGCACCGAACACGGCGATGGATGAGGCGTAGACAATGCGTGGGGTATAGCCTTCGCGCGCGATGATCGCGTCGAACAGATTATTCGTGCCGCCGAGATTGATGCGGTAGCCCTTTTCGAAGTCGGCTTCCGCCTCACCGGATACGATGGCTGCGAGATGGAAGATGATGTCGGGCTGCTCTTCGACCATCGCCTCAACGGTCTCCGCATCAGTGATGTCGCCCGCTTGCACCGTCACGCGATCGTCACCGAAGGCAGGCTGAACGACGTCGAACGCATGAATCGACGAAACCTCTTCACCGCGAAGCGAGCCGGTCTCCAGAAGCTTTTCGATAAGTTTGCGGCCAACCATTCCGGCGGCACCAAGGACGAGAATCTTCATGGTGCGCGCCTAAAGCGTCCAGCCGCCATCGATGGGTATCGCAACGCCGGTTGTGAAGGCGGACTCGTCGCCCGCCAGATAGGTCGCGAGTGCTGCGATCTCGTCCGCCTCGCCGACGCGCCCCATGGGCTGACGGGAGACGAACATTTCCATCGCCTTCTCAGCACTGCCCACTTCCTTGCCGAGTTCGGCCACGCGCTCCTCCCAAGAGGGGGAGCGAACCGTACCGGGGCAGATGGCATTGCAGCGCACGCCCTTGCGGATGAAATCGACCGCGACGGACTTTGTGAGCCCGATGACGGCAGCTTTCGTTGCGCCATAAACGTAGCGGTTCGGCGCGCCTTTCAGCGACGATGCCCCGGACGCCATATTGATAATGGAGCCAAGGTTTCCGCTTTCCGCACTTTCCAGCATCGCCGGCAGGAAGGCCGCAATCATGCGGTGCATGCTCTTGACGTTGAGGTCGAAGGAGAAATCCCAGGCATCCTCATCGCACTCGAGCACCGAGCCGTGGTGAACGAAGCCTGCCACATTGGCGAGAATCTGCACCGCGCCAATTTCGCCTGCTGCCGCGTTCACCGCTGCGCTGTCACGGACATCGAGTGTTTGCGTCGTCACGTCGCCTTCAAATCCGCTGAGCAAATCGGCGTTCAGATCGGTAGCGATCACCTTCGCCCCTTCGTTGGCATACATCTGCGCGATGGCGCGACCGATGCCCTGCCCGGCCGCCGTCACCAGTGCCGTCTTGCCGTTCAAACGTCCGCTCATAATGCGCTCCTGATATCGTCCAGTTTTTTGATCTGTTGGCCTTCGCTATCGAAATTGTCCGGCGACAGCCATGCCTCAAAGGCTGCTTTTATCGTCGGCCATTCGTGATCCACCATCGCGTACCAGGCCGTATCGCGATTGCCCCGCGGCGTGACGAGCAATTGCCGAAAAGTCCCCTCATAGGCGAAGCCGAGCCGTCTTGCTGCGCGGTGGGAGCCTTCGTTCGCGGCGTTCAGTTTCCATTCGTATCGGCGGTAGCCCAGGTCTTCGAACACGCGTTTTGCCATGAGGTAGTGTGCTTCAGTGGCGGCGGCAGTGCCAGCCATTGCGGAGCCGTGCCCGACACAGCCCACTTCGGTTACTCCGTTCTTGGGGTCGGAGCGCATGTAGCTCGCCATGCCGACGGCGCGGTCGCTGCCGGGGAAACAGAATGTGCACGGTGCCCAAGCGCCAGCGAAGACGACATCATTGAACAGATCACCAAAGGCTTCTGCGTTTTTCAAAACGGGCCAGCCAAAATAGCGCAGATGATGATTGGCAGTGCCTTCTCCTTCTCCTTCACCTTCACCATCACCGCCAAAGGCGTTCCACAGGTCTGCGGCATCATTCGTGCGGTCGAAGGGGCGAATATGAACGGTGCGACCGGCCACGCGGCCATTGTGCGGTGCCGGACGCGGTGTCCAGTCAGCAAGATCATTCGTCAATTGCGGCTTGCCTCCCAGCTTGCGCCACCTTGCCCCCGTCGTCCGATCGCGACATGAAGGCGTATCTCTCACGTTGAACGTCAAGTTGCCCCCATGATCAAGACCATTGCCGGTTTCGACCGTATCGGCGAGGAAAACGCCTTTGCGGTGCTCGCCCGCGCCGCTGAACTCGCCCCGCATTTCGAAGCCAAAGGCATGGATGTCATCAATCTCGGCATCGGCCAGCCGGACTTCCCGACGCCGGATCACATCGTGGAAGCGGCGGTGAAGGCGCTGCAAGACGGACATCATGGCTACACGCCTGCGACAGGCATACTGCCGCTGCGCGAGGCAGTGGCGAAACGCACGCTCGACACGACCGGCGTCGAAGTTTCGCCGGAGCGAGTCTGCATCATGCCGGGCGGAAAGGTGACGATGTTTGCCGCCATCCTGATGATGGGTGAGCCGGGCACGGAAATCTGCTACCCGGACCCCGGTTTTCCGATCTATCGCTCGATGATCGAGTTCACCGGCGCGACCCCGGTGCCTATCCCCGTGCGGGAGAAAAACGGCTTCGCGTTTTCGGGCGAAGAGGCGCTATCGTTGGTCAACGAAAAGACACGGCTTATTATCCTCAACTCACCTGCCAACCCCACCGGTGGCGTCACACCGCGTGAGGAGATCGCAAAGCTTGTCGCGGGTTTGGAACGCTATCAGCAGACAGCCGTCCTGTCCGACGAGATTTACGACGTGATGACCTATGACGGCATGGAGCACGTTTCGCTGCTGCAATTCCCGGAAATTCGTGATCGGCTTATCGTCCTCAACGGTTGGTCGAAAACCTGGGCAATGACCGGTTGGCGCATGGGGTGGTCGATCTGGCCGGATGCCCTGTTCGAAAACGTGCGCAAGCTGGCGGTCAACGCGTGGTCCTGCGTAAATGCACCGTCACAATATGCCGGAATTGCCGCCATTGAAGGCCCGCAGGGTGCCGTTGCGGACATGATGGCCGCCTTCGACCGTCGCAGGAAACTGGTCGTAGAGCGCGCCAATTCGTTGCCAGGGGTGAGTTGCGCAACGCCGAAAGGCGCTTTCTATGCATTTCCGAATATCACAGAGACCGGACGAAAGGCGAAGGAACTAGCGAGCGAACTGCTGGAACAGCAAGGAGTCGCAACGATCGGCGGACCGGATTTTGGCGTGCTGGGCGAAGGCTATATCCGCCTGTCTTATGCCAATTCGGAAGACAACATTTCCCGCGCCATGGATCGCATCGAGGCCCACCTCAGAGTTTAGAAATCGCGGTTCGCATCTTCCAGGGCTTTGACAACAACGGGCGGGTTAGAGGCGCGGAAATCGCCCCATAGGTCAGCGAGGCGCTGCGTCCATCGTAGTCGTTGACCGTCTGTGAGAATGCGTACGTCCAGTCCGGCCTCCAGCGCGCGGCGGCGATTATTGCGCTCGGCATTGGCGGCGCGGAAATTGGCTTGCTGCACCGCTTCGGCGATCAATAGTGTGAGTTCGCGTTTGAATGCTTCGGACAGTTCACCCCACCAGTTGGAGGACGCCAACAGCACGTAGCCGTCAGCAAGTTGGTGCGCTTCGAGTACATGGGTGATCTGTTTATCAGCGGCGAGTTTCTGAAGCTCGTCCCAGCGCCCTTCCACCACATCGACCCGACCGGCTTTCAGATCCTCCACGACACCGGCATCGCTGGGTGCCTGTGGCACGGCGTCGAGAGGCCGTAGCCTCGCGCGCGCCGTATTCGCAGCACCGACGACACGAACCTTCGCGCCCGCCATGTGCGACGGTTCGAAAAGCGGTTTGCGCGCTCCAAGATGGACAGCGGGCCGCTGCAGAAATGCCAGAGCGGTAGCACCGTTCCGCGAGAGCCGTTCGTTGAAGTTCGGCAAAATAGCTGTTTGGAACGCCTGCTGTGCCCTCTCGTGCCTGAAGGCAAACGGCAAGCGGTATACCTGTGCCAGCGGCACGAAACGCCCAAGGTCTGCCAGATCGACGAGGGCGAGCTGCACGTCCTGTTCCTGCAATTCGGGAATAGCAGCGCTTGAAGTGAAGCGACCGCTATCGCGAACAAGTTCAAGGCAGAAACGCCCTTGCAGATTGCGGTCGATCCGTTCCTTCAAAATGCTCGATCCCCGCTGCAGAGGCGAATTTTCCTGCGGCTCGACCAGCCCCAGAAGCAGCTTCGTTTCACCTTCCGCGCAGCGCGCCAATGCAGGCGTTACGACCAGTGCGGCAGCAAGAGCAGCAATTGTAAGACGAAACAGCACTAGGGATCAGATCAACGCACTAGAGCGGCCGCATCTGCGGCGAGCGCGGTGATATCGTCCCATTCACCGGCTTCGATCTTGGACGTCGGCGCAACCCAGGAACCGCCCACGCAGCCGACATTTGCCGCCGATAGATAGTCCGGCGCGTTCTTCGCTGTCAGCCCGCCCGTTGGGCAGAAGGTGAGTTTCGGCAATACCGGAGCGATTGACTTCAGATAGGCGGGACCGCCAGCCGCACCCGCGGGGAAGAACTTCGCGTAGCGATAGCCCTCCGCCATCAGTGCCATGGCCTCGCTCACCGTGGCAACGCCGGGCAGCAATGGCGTTTCGGTTCTGTCGGCTGCGACCAGCAAGTCCTGCGTTGTGCCTGGGGACACCATAAAGGCCACGCCCAATTCCAGCACGTCCATCATCAATTCCGGCGTGTTCACCGTCCCGGCACCGACAACGATCCCTTCAGTGCGTTTGATGACCGCTTCGATGCATTTCAGTGCGCTCTTTGTCCGCAGCGTGATTTCGACAATCGGGACGCCACCTGCAGCGAGTGCATTGGCGGTGGCTACCGCCTGATCGGGATCATCGAACTGCACCACCGGTATGACCGGTGACAAGGCAATAATTTCCGCAAGTTTTTCGTTCTTCGACTTCATATGTGGTCCGCACCGACATTCACGTTTATCTGCAATCTTAGGTGATGGTGCGGGCCTTGGAAAGCAAACGCTGCAACCCATCGCCGATCTTGGAGATCCATTGCGAACCGGGAAGCTTAACTATTGATCGCTTTGTCAGCTTCGCGATTGCGTGTGCCTGGCCCAACTTCGCCCATTCCGCATAGCCTGCCATTCCGGTGATGGGCAGCCCGTTGTCACGCTGAAAACTGCGCAACTCCTTATCGGTTCGCAGGCCGAAAATACCGTCGCTGGCGAGCAAATAACCCTTGTTTCGCAAACTGTCCTGCAACTGCCTGACCCGCGGGCCGCGATCACCGAACCGCAGCATATCGCGTGCCGTTTCGTCGTGGCGGTTCAGGCGTCTACGCCATCGGCGGTATGCTGCTGCCATGCGCGTGTGATAGCCATGTTTTGCATAGGCGGGGCCGTTGTAAATGCGTGCGAAGCGATGCCAGTCACACGTCTGCAATGCGTCGACCAATTTCGCCCTTTCGATGTAGCGCACCATCAGTTCTACCTGGCCGGCAACACCACTTCGCGCTTCCGCAACCAGAGCATCGACAGAACCGTAACCCAGCCATTTCCAGTGAGACCCCATCACCTGACCGACACCCCACGAACAAGACGAGAGCGCAGCCGTGCGATCGATCGCGATCGCACGGTCCAGCATATCCCAACGGGCGGTCTGCGAGCGTGGGTTCTTGATGCGCCCAGCCTTTCGATCTGCCAAGCCAGCAAGACGCGCGGTTTCCAGAGCGTCGCCCTTCAGAAAGCGGTCAAAATAGTGTCCCTCGAAACGGATGAGCGGCTGGAACCTGCCGCGCACTGTGGCGCCTGTTCGCCCACCCGATTCCACCTCGACAACAGAAAGCAAGGCTGCCGGGTGACATTTCAATCGGTCAGCAATCTCGGAAATGGTGGCAATCGTGGCGTCATCGAACATGGGCTTCCCTCGGCAAAACTGTGCTTCGAGGGCCATGATGAGGGCTGAGACGAAAGCGGGGACAGGATTTTCATCCAGTCCCCGCTTCGCGTCAAAATAGACTGCGGTTCGTTATTCCATTGTCGGGATAACGAACTCTGCGCCCTCTTTGATGCCCGACGGCCAGCGCGATGTGACCGTCTTCGTTCTCGTGTAGAATTTGAACGCGTCGGGGCCGTGCTGATTGAGATCACCAAAGCCGGACCGCTTCCAGCCGCCGAACGTGTAATAGGCTAGCGGCACAGGGATCGGCACGTTGATGCCCACCATGCCGATATTGATGCGGTTGGCGAAATCACGCGCTGCGTCGCCATCTCGGGTGAAGATCGCAACGCCATTGCCGTATTCGTGGCTCATGGCGAGGTCGAGCCCTTCCTCATAGTCCTTTGCGCGGACCACCGAGAGCACCGGCCCGAAAATCTCTTCCTTGTAGATCGTCATGTCCTTGGTGACGTTGTCGAAGAGACAGGCCCCCATGAAGTAACCGTCCTCATAGCCCTGCATGGCGAAATCGCGGCCATCGACCACGAGGTCTGCACCTTCCTCGACACCCTTATCCACGTAACCCTTCACGCGAGTATGGGCCTCCTTCGTCACCAACGGTCCGAAGTCGGCGTCGTCGCCTGCCGTGTACGGCGCGATCTTGAGTGCTTCTACGCGAGGGGTGAGTTTTTCCATCAAGCGGTCTGCGGTGTCCTCGCCTACCGGGACTGCGACGGACACCGCCATACAGCGTTCGCCAGCTGCCCCGTAGCCAGCACCTACCAGGGCATCAACCGTCTGGTCCATGTCGGCGTCAGGCATGATGATCATGTGGTTCTTCGCGCCTCCGAAACACTGCACGCGCTTTCCGTTGGCGCAGCCGCGGGTGTAGACATATTCTGCAATCGGCGTGGAACCGACGAAGCCCACCGCCATGATATCCGGATGGTCGAGAATACCGTCCACGGCTTCCTTGTCGCCATGGACGACGTTGAGAATGCCGTCCGGCAAACCAGCTTCGCTCATCAGTTCCGCGAGCATCACCGGCACCGACGGATCGCGTTCGGAGGGTTTCAGGATGAAGGCGTTACCGCAGACGACTGCAGGGCAGAATTTCCACATCGGGATCATGGCCGGAAAGTTGAATGGAGTAATGCCTGCCACGACGCCCAGCGGCTGTTTGACCGAGTGCATATCAATGCCCGGCCCAGCCCCTTCGGAAAACTCTCCCTTCAGCATTTGCGGTGCGCCGATGCAGTATTCGGCAACTTCGAGGCCGCGGATCACATCACCCTTGGCGTCTGGAAGCGTCTTGCCGTGCTCGCGCGACAGCGCCTCGGCCAGCTTGTCCATGTCGCGATGCAGCAGATCGACAAATTTCATCATCACGCGGGCGCGCTTTTGTGGGTTCTGCGCGGCCCATTCGGGTTGAGCTGCTTTAGCGTTCTCGATCGCCGCATTGAGTTCATCCGCATTCGCCAGCGGCACCTGCGCCTGAACCTCACCAGTTGCCGGATTGAAGACGTCAGCGGAACGCCCGGACGTGCCTTCGACCCGTTTGCCGCCGATGTAGTGTGGAATGGTGTTCATGGCGCTACTGCCTCCCAAGATCATTTTTCAGCGGTGTAGCGGATGGCCGCCGGGGGCGAAAGACGAAGTTTCACCCGCTGAGAGACCGGACCCGAATTCGACGCCCGTTGTTGGTAAAACAAAACAGGAGGTGCATGCATGTCACCGTTAAGGAGAAGATGGTCGGCGAGCTGGATGAGAAGCTGACCGGTCTGCCACTGGACGAGATTAGGCGGCATCTTGAGGCAAGGTAGCGGAACATCGCCGCTTCGCTACTCCATCTCCAGAATAATCTTCGGCATGGCACGGCCTTCATGAATGTCTATGAAGCTTTGCGCACCTTCGTCCAACGGGCGGTTTTCGATCCAGTCGGAGTTGGCGATGGGGCCACGGGTCAGCAGTTTCAGCGCAGCTGCAAAATCGTAGCGGGTGTAGCAATAGGTTCCCGCAAAAGTGACTTCCTGCAGCGTGAAATAGCGGGTGTCTAAACCGTCTCCCGCTTCCTGCAAGCCGACATGAACGATGGTGCCGCCGGGCATGACGAGCTGACCGGACGCTTTGCGCGTCACCGGCGCGCCGACGCAATCCATCACCAGATCTGCAGATTGATCGTCCGGTGCGCCGTTTGCAGGATCATAGGCGTGGATGCCGGGTACGGCAGCTTCCAGCGTCTCGCGGCGCTTGGCGTTCGGTTCGGCGATCCACAGGTCTTTGCAACCCTGGTCGGCCAGGAGAATGGCGGTGAGGACACCGATTGCGCCCCCGCCGAGGACAATACAGCGGCTTTCGGACACGGCTCGACGCAGCGTTTTACGCGCAACTTCAAGCGCATGAACGCACACGGCCAGTGGCTCGGCCAATGCGGCATCGGCCGATGATAGAGTGTCCGCTAGCGGATAGAGGTTGCGCTCGGCAGCGACCGTCTTCTCTGCATAGGCACCGGGAAGCTGCATGCTCATCATCTTGCGATGCGGGCAAAGGTGATCGTCTCCAGACAGGCAATGTCGACATTGACCACAGGAATGAAGTGGATTGATCGCGACGCGCTGCCCCGCGTATTGCCCACACGTGGCAACACCTACCGCTTCGTGGCCCAAGATCAGCGGCGGTACACGGCGCGGATCTTGACCATGCCAAGCATGCATGTCCGACCCACAGATGCCGCAATGGGAGACGTCGATCAGAACCTCGCCATCACCAGGCATCGGGTCGGGCGCATCGCACAGTTCCGACTGCATGGTGCCGGTGTAGTAGAGCGCCTTCAAGGCGGTCAGTCCGGTGCGGAAAGGTCAAAATTCTCACCGGGGAAATATTTTGCAAGGCGTACGTCGGAGGTCCGTGCGTGGCCTTCCATGCCCTCCAGCCGCGAAATGCGGGCCGAGGCGATCGAGACGTCACGGGACGCCTCGCGAGATGCCTGCTGCCAGGTCACGATCTTTAGGAATTTATGGACCGACAGGCCGCCCGTGTAGCGGGCTGCGCCGGAGGTCGGCAGCACGTGGTTGGTCCCGGAGGCTTTGTCGCCATAGGCAACTGTCGTTTCTTCACCCAGGAACAGCGAACCGTAGCATTTCAGGCGACCAAGCCACCAGTCGAGTTCTTCCGCCTGCACGGTCAGATGTTCTGGTGCATAGTCGTCGGACGTTGCTGCCATCTCCTCGCGGTCGCTGCACAGGATCACTTCCGCATAGTCGCGCCATGCAGCGGTGGCATTTTCGCGGTTGGTATCTGGCAGCGTTTCGATCAATTCCGGCACACGGGCCATGACCGTCTCCGCCAGATCGCGGCTATCCGTCACCAGCCAAACGGGTGAGTTGTAGCCGTGTTCCGCTTGACCAACGAGATCAGCGGCTACGATTTCAGCATCGGCCTCGCCGTCTGCCAGAATGAGGCTGTCGGTTGGGCCGGCAAACATGTCGATGCCGACGCGCCCGAAGAGGATGCGCTTTGCTTCCGCTACGAATTGGTTGCCGGGACCGGCCAGCACGTCGGCTTCTGGCATACCGAATAGACCGAAGGCCATGGCTGCCACGCCCTGCACACCGCCCATGGCAATGATGTTATCAGCCCCACAGAGGTCCGCCGTGTAGATGATGGCCGGGTGAATGCCGACGCCTGGGCGCGGTGGGGAGCAGACAGAGACTGTATCCACACCGGCAACGCGAGCGGTCGTCGCCGTCATGATCGCGGACGCGATGTGGCTGTATCGTCCGCCCGGCACATAGCACCCGGCAGCGCGCACGGGGATCGCCTTCTGTCCCGCGGTAAAGCCCGGGTTAAGCTCCATGTCGAAATCCGAGAGGCTCTTCAGCTGGCCTTCGGCGAAGCGCTTTACGTTGTCATGGGCGAAGCGAATATCGTCCTTCAGCTTCTGCGGCACCTGTTCTGTAGCTGCTTCGATTTCCTCGCGGGTTACAACGACATTACCATCATACTTGTCGAACTTGGCCGCGTATTCGCGCGCTGCGTCCTCACCGCCCTTCTCGATATCGTTCAGAATGTTTTGAACGATATCGCGGGTTTCGGCGGAGTCGGTCTGCGACGTGATGGTCGCCTTTTTCAGATATTCAACGGGCATGTTGGGTATTCCAATGAGAGGCAAAGATTACTGAGGCGAGCCCCAGCCGGTGTAGCTGAAGAAGGGTTGCGCATTGCCGGACAGCCAGTCCGGGAACCACAGGATGAGGCCGGGGAAGGTGAACATGAGCGCCAAGCCGAGAACCTGAATGCCCATGAACTGCATCATGCCGAGATAGATGTCCTTCAAATCCCATTCCGGCACCACGCCCTTCAGGAAATAGGCCGACAGCGCCACCGGTGGCGACAGCCACGCGGTCTGCAGGTTCACCGCCACGAGGATGGCGAACCAAAGAAGGTTCACCTCAAGGCTGACCAGAAGTGGCACGAGGATAGGCACAATGATGAGAACGATCGGCACCCATTCCAGCGGCCAACCCAGCAGGAAGACCAGCGCCATCACGAAAATGAGCATGGCCAACACCGACAGGTCGAAGGAGAGCAAAAGCTCCGTCAGATATTTCGGCGTGCCGAGGTTGGAGAACACCGCGCCGAAGAAATTCGACGCCGCCACCAGGAACATGATGAGGACGGAGATTTCCAGCGTCTTGATGAGCGCGTCGTAGAACTTGCCGAAGGTCAGCTTGCGATAGGCGAGTGACAGCAGGATCGCACCGAAGGCACCGCAGGCGGAGGCCTCAGCAGGCGTTGCCCAACCTGCGAGGATCGAACCCAGCGCGAAGGCGATCAACACCGTCGGCGGGACGAGGCCCATGAAAAACTCGTACCAGAGGTCGGAGAAGAAGAAACCGCCCGGCTTGTTGGCGCGGCTCCACTTGTACACAGCAGCCATCACGCCCACCCACAGGAATGGTATCAGCAGACCGGCCAGCGGGAAGAAGGCGAGCGTACCGGACGCACCTGCCGTGATCAGCCAGACCAGAACGACGAGGCCGGACATCACCAGCGCCACTTCCAGCAGGTAGTAGGGCGAGGTGTCGGGCTGCTCATCCTCCGGCAGGATCGGACCCATGGCCGGATTGATCCAGCAACGGCCCAGTGCATAGAGCATGTAGAGCAGTGCGAGGATAACGCCTGGCACGATGGCAGCGCGGAAGAGATCAGTGACCGGAATTTCCAGCACCGGTCCCATCACGATCAGCATGATCGACGGCGGAATGAGAATACCAAGCGTGCCGCCTGCGGTGATGGTGCCAGCAGCAAGACGCACATCGTAGCCGGACTTGTTCATCGTCCGAGCGGCCATGATGCCGAGGATCGTGACCGATGCGCCGACGATGCCGGTGGCAGCAGCGAAGATGGTGGAGACGAATAGAACGGCGATGAAGAGCGCGCCGCGGGTGCGGCTCATCATCAGCTGTACGGCGTTGAACAGGCGTTCCATCAGGCCTGCCTGCTCCATCACGATGCCCATGAGAATGAACAGCGGAACGGCCACCAGCTGATCGTCCAGCATGGTGGAGTTCACCTGCAGCGTCATCAGGAAGAAGGTAACGGCGGAGCCTGCACCCCATGCCCCGAAGGTGAAGGCAAGGAAGACCAGCGTGAATGAGATTGGAAAGCCGACGAATATCGAGAACAGCATGGCGCCGAGCATCAACAGGCCGATGGTCGGTTTGGAGGGCACCAGCGCACCGCCACGACCCATCAGGTCATTCCACACGGCTTCAATGCCGAGGAAATCGGGAATGATTGCGCCCAGCGTCTTTGGGAAGAACACACCGACGAAGATGAACGCCAGCAGGATGACGTAGGCCGGCAAGAACTTCACGAACTTTCGTTCGCGCTCTTTGCCCATATCGTAGAACGCGCGAAACAGCTCCGAAATGCCCTGCAGAAACAGAAGTGCAGCACCCACCGGCATCGCCAATCGTGCGGGCCAGAGGACCGGCGCCCAGGTGGAGTCCATCGTGGTCTCGCCGCGCACAAAGGCGGCCCACCAGAAGTCTGCCGACGACCAAAAGAAGAAGAGCATCGCCGGGAAATAGAACAGCAGGTAGAGCGTTGCATCGACGGTCGCTTGCGTTTTTGTAGTCCAAGTTCGGTAGAGAAAATCTGCGCGGATATGCACGCCGCGAAGCAGCGCGTAACCGGCGGCGGCCATGAAGATGACGCCGGAGGTCATGCGCGAAATGTCATAGGCCCACAGCGTCGGGCCGAGGCCAAGCGCCAGCGCGACATCGTTCATGCCCCAGCCCGTCAGCGTGCCGAACATTGTGCGGGCGAACACCTCAAACACCATGACGAAGATGAGGGGCACAAGGAGCAGACAGAAGATTTTACCGGCCCAGAGGTTCAACACGTCGATAGAAGCAACGATCGGGCGCTGCCATGACGTCATGTCTTCCGGCGTTTCGCCGGGCTCCTCAGCCCGGCGTTCCGCGATCAACTCGTCGGTAAT
>JBCCRF010000042.1:0-14044 GCA_039208305.1 Pseudomonadota bacterium | reverse complement strand
CCTCCATCGACGAAGATACGACCGGCAACTTCACAACTGGCAATCTGCTGGCCAATGACAGCGATCCCGAGGGTGATACGCTGACGGTCACGAGTATCGGCACGGCGTCCAACGGTGTGGTGACGATGCTTGGTACGCAGATTACCTACCAGCCAAACCCGGATTTCTTCGGGCAAGACACGTTCACCTACACCGTCTCCGACGGCAACGGTGGCGAGACCACGCGCACCGCTACGATTAACGTTACGGCGGTGAACGATCTTCCGGTCGTAGACCTGAATTCACTTGATGGTGGAAGCGTCGATTTTGCCACCAGTTATACGGAAAATGCACCTGCCATCGCGATCGTCGACGGCTCACTGTCCATATCGGACGTCGATGACACGCTGCTGGAAGATGCGACGATTACGCTGACCAATGGTCAGATCGGCGACCTTCTTGACATCGGTACGCTACCGGCCACCGTTTCAGCTGTTGTGACGCCCCCTGGCGCGTTGACCTCTGCGCAGGCGGTGACGATCACACTGACCGGTCCCGCCTCCGCCAGCGACTTCATTCTGGCACTTCAGGCCATCACCTATCGTTCGACCAGCGAGGCCCTTGCTGACGGTCAGCGCCGTATTGAGATCCAGGTGAACGACGGTGACGGGCTATCGCCATTGGCCCAAACCACTATTACGACGATTGCCCAGAATGATGATCCGGTGGCCGTTGATGATAATGCGACCGTGCTCGAAGACGGCAGCGTTGATCTCACCGTCGCGCAGTTGTTGTCCAACGATACAGATGCTGATCTGGAGCCGCTCACGATTGTCAGCGTTGGTGCTCCGTCTGTCGGCACGGTTTCCCAGGCTGGAAACGTGTTTACCTTCACACCGCCAGCTGACTATTTCGGCCCGGCTAGCTTCATTTACACCATCGAAGATGGGGCAGGGGCTCAGCGAACGGCGACCGTCAATATCGATGTGACAGCTGTGAACGACCGTCCAGTTGTGACGGTCGAAGGTGCGATTCCGGGCTCCCCGAGTCAGGCCGCATATACTGAGAACGACCTGCCTGTAACAATATTCGGTGGACTGATTTCCATAAGCGATGTCGACGATAGCCAGTTGGATGATCTGACGGTGACGTTGTCGAATGCGTTCGTCGGCGATCAGATCAGCGCTGGAACCTTGCCGCCGGGTATCACGGCCACGATCACACCTGCGGGGCCGATCTCAGCGGATGGGATCATTCAGGTTGTTCTCACCGGCCCTGCTGACCATGCAGACTTTGTTGCCGCGCTGCAGGCGCTGCAGTTCTCGTCCACCTCGGACAATATTAACGAAGCGATCCGCCTTCTGGTCGTGCAGGCCGACGACGGCACTGACACATCGCTCACGGCAGGCGGGCGTGTACTTGTGACCGCCGTCAACGATGCGCCGGTTCCTGTTGCTGATCCCGGCCTTGTCACTCTGGAAGACGAGCCGCTGGTGCTTTTGCCTTCTGCGCTCTTGAGCAACGATACCGACGCTGAGGGCGATACGCTATCGATCTCTGCAGTCGGCACGGCGACAAACGGGACCGTGGAACTGCTGGTCGATGGAAGCATCCGATTCACGCCGCTGGCCGATTATTTTGGCCCCGCCACCTTCACCTACACGGTGAGCGATGGGCAGGGCGGCGCGACTGATGTCACTGCAAATGTGGTGGTGCAGTCAGTGGATGATGCACCGGAGATCGACCTCGACTCGACACAAGGCGGAACGGTCGACTTCGCGACAACCTATGTTGAGAACGCGGCACCGGTGCCGATCACGAGCGCCGATGTTGCGGTGATTGATCCCGACAGTCCGATGCTCGCCAGCGCAACCATCGTGCTGACCAATGCAAATGTGGGAGATATACTCCATGTCGGCACTCTTCCCGCTGGCATGTCTTTCACCACGTCGGAAACGTTTCCGATCGCGGCGGTCGGTTCCGTCATTTTGACCATCAACGGTCCTGCGTCGGCTGCAGACTTCCAACAGGCGATCGAAGCGGTTAGCTATTCCTCGGCCTCGGAAAACCCGAGCGAGGCGCAACGCACGCTTGTGTTCCGTATTAATGACGGCACAAGCGATTCCGCCATCGCCATTTCTCGCATCGCAGTGCAGGGGGTCAATGATCAGCCGACTTCAGCCGGTGTTGCGCCCTTCGCCGCCGTCGAAGACACCCAGCTGGTGATCGAGTTTGCCGATCTGCTGGCCACCGTAAGCGACCCCGAAGATGATCCGGTAACGGTATTGAACGTTGGTCCTGCGACGAACGGCACGGTGACGCTGTCCGGTGGGCAGGTCTTCTTCCAGCCCGACCCAGAATTCAGCGGCACGGCGAGTTTCGACTACGACGTGACAGATGGACTGTCAGCACCGGTTACCTTGTCGGCGACGGTCGAGGTGGCCTCCGTAAACGATGCGCCGCTGATTGACTTGAATGGTGTCGGCGCTGGAACCGATCTTTCGGCAACCTATGCAGAACAGGCCCCGACGCTGCCTTTGGTTACCAGTGACATCTCTATCGTTGATGTGGACGATCCCGACCTCTCCTCCGTTACGGTCACTTTGACGAATGGCGAGGTTGGGGACCACATTGAAGTGGGCGTGCTTCCAGCTAGCATCACTATCGCTGGCGGTGCCCCTGCCGCGTTGACGGTCGCCGGTCCGCTTGACGTCGTTCTGCAGGGTCCGGCGAGCCAGGCTGATTTTATGCTGGCTCTTCAAGCCCTCGGCTTCTCCAATAATCTCGACAACCTCGTGGAGGGCACCCGTGTCATCAGCTTCACCGTTAGTGATGGTGCAGCTGTGTCCAACGTTGCGACCACATCCATCGCGGTGACCGCCGTGAATGATGCGCCGGTTGCCGCAGATGATGGTGTGCCATTGGCGATTGCCGGTATCGAGGATGTGCCGCTTGTCGTGCAGCCATTGGCAAATGATATCGATCCTGACGGCGATCTGATCGTCATCAGCTCTATCGACGGCTTGGGTATAACTCCCGGCAGTTCGGTGGACATCGCAAACGCCAACATCGCTCTGGCTACTGACGGAGTCACGGTGACCGTCACACCGGCTGCAAACTATGCAGGACCGATTTCCTTCACCTACAGGGTGACCGATGGGGCTTTGGGGGATGACGCGACGGTCTATATCGACTTCGCTCCCGTGAACGATGCGCCGGTCGCCGTCGATGATGGGCCGCTGGGCTTCGACGAAGACACCAGCATCACTTTCGATCCCATTGCTGGCAGTATGGGTGGAATTGGTATCGATGGCGACGTCGATGGGGATGCGCTCTCCATCGTGACACTGGCCAGTCAGCCGATCATTCCCGGCGGTTTCGTCGATATTGCCGAAGGCCGTCTTTCGCTCGCAGCTGACGGTCGTACTGTAACCTTCGTCCCCAATCAGGACATCAATGGGTCGATCCCAGTCGGTTATGGCGTCACCGATGGAACGGCGGTGAGTGAAGCGACGATCACCTTCGACGTTGCGCCGGTAAACGATGCCACAATCGTCTCCGGTCAGATCACCGATACGAGCTTCCTTGATGGCGAGATCGTCAATCTACCGGTTGGAAACTTCTTCTTCGATGTTGATGGCGATGCTTTGTCCTTTACGGCGAACGGTCTGCCCGCTGGTCTTTCGATTAATTCTTCGAACGGCATCATCTCCGGACAGATTGCATCGGACGCCTCGCAGAGCGGACCGTACACTGTGACAATCTCCGCAACCGACGGCTTGTCACCGGTTGCAACGCAGACATTTGAGATCACGGTTGCGAATGTCGCACCGATTGTTGTGCCAGCGTCTGACATCACTTTGCGGGAAGGAGATGCGTTCGCGATTTCGACAGCCACTCTGTTCGATGATGCCGATGGCGATGTGCTTTCGATTGCAGTGAACGGCCTTCCTGCATGGGCTACCTACGACCCAGCCGCCCAGATGATCTCTGGAACTGTTCCTTTCGATGCTGCAGGTTCTGGTCCCATCACGCTGAATGTGGACGCTGACGACCAACAGGGCGGGACCGCTTCGACCACTTTGACTTTGATGCCGGTAAATCCGGCGCCAGTGGCGGTTACGCCGCTACCCGATTTTCAGGTGGCCGAGGAAGACAGCTTTGAGTTGAACGTGATCCCACTGTTTGCCGATGGCGGCAATGACGACGATGCCCTGGCCATCTCTGTGACGGGTCTGCCGGATGGGCTCGAATACGATGCTGCGACCGGCATAATATCCGGCGCATTTGAGACCGGTACGGGCTCCATTGCGCCCTACACCGTTATGATCACAGTTGATGATGGTCAGGGTGGTGTACTGCTGGAGAGCTTCGACATCCGTGTGACCAATGACACGTTCCTCGAAACGGAAGATGACGACGATATCGATAGCATTGTGAAGGGCGACGTTCGCTTCGACCAACTGGTAGATTTCGGCAGCACCGCTCCGCCTTTGGCCGATCTGACGCTGGGCAATGCACTCTCCGATGTTGCGTCTCTTCAGTCGATTTCCAGCGTCAGCGCATACGGGGATCTCACGGTCGGCAATGCGATTGATGGCCTCGCAGCCCCCTCACTCTCGACCCAGATTGCAGAACAAGATCAACGTTCCGGCAGTCTGTCAGCTGGTGGCATGCCACAGGGTGTCCCGCTTTCAGATGACCCAAGGCTGGATCGTGTCGTAGCTAACGTCGTCTATCGCGATGGTGCCGTGTTCATCGCGATCAAGCCATCTTTCGATGAGGCGCTTGATGGGCGCGTTGAAAGCATCAGTGTCCGACCTGCGGGTGATGGTGAATGGCCGGTCTGGCTGAAGCAGGTTCGGGTAGATTTTCTGACCGCCCGTCCGCCGCAGGGCGCGACGTCCATTGACCTGGACGTCCGCGTGAAAATGGCTTCTGGCGAGGTTCTGGTCAAAACCGTGACCGTGAAGCTGATCGATGGGCCTGATAGGCCGCTGGAAGACGCAACCCTTCGTCTGTCCTCACTCGATCGCTGAGCGGTGCGTAGGTAGATAGGCCAACTAACTTTCTGATTATAAATGTAAAAATGGAAAAGGCGCGTTCGCAAGAGCGCGCCTTTTTAGCACTCATGGCCGGTCACATCTGCAACGCCATGGTAAATGAAAGGCCAAAAACTGCCCCCCCATTAAACGTTCATTAGGCATGAATGGCGATAGTCCCAAAGAACCGGGCGGTCACACATCACGACGATGCAGATCTCCGGAAGCGTTTGAGTTCGGGGAAATTATCCAGTGAAGCGTATTCTTCTAACATCCATCATGGCGCTCAGCGTAACCGCGTGTACCGTCCAGCCGAAACCGTTGACGACGGGGTCCATTTCACAATTTGCCAATGAGAAACTCTCTCGGGTGACCGCAGATCAGGAGCCGGTGCACAACGCCATTACGCTATACGAAGCGATGGCCCGGGCACTGAAATACAATCTCGATTTCCACGTTGAACTCTACAACGAGGCATTGGCCAGCCAGCAGCTTGCCAATGCACGTCTAGAGACCTTGCCGAAGATCATTGCATCCGCAGGCTATAATGGCCGCAACAATGATGCCGGTTCAGCAACGTCCACCATCTATCCTGATCGGCGGAAGTTTGAGGAAGATATCCAGCTGTCCTGGAACATCCTCGACTTCGGTCTGTCGAAGGTGCGTGCTGAACAGGCAGCTGACGAAGTTCTGATCGCTCGCGAGCAGCGTCGCAAGATTATCAATCGTATTATCGAAGATGTCCGCACCGCCTATTGGCGCGCGGTCTCTGCCGATCGCCTGGTGAAAGGGCTGCGCGCGCTTGAAGGCCGGACCAAGAAGGCCTTGGCCAATTCCAAAGCGTTGCAAAACGAAGGCCAGACATCGCCGCTCACCGCGCTAACTTATCAGCGGGAGCTGGTAGAAATTCAGCAGCGCATCCAGCGTTTGCAGAAAGATCTGTCGCTTGCAAAGATTCAACTGGCCGCGCTGATGAACGTGCGCCCTGGCGAACACTTCACCCTCGCTCAACCCGCGCGTCGTGCTGACAACACCAAACTCGTGATGGGCGGTAAAGAGATGGTCTATGCCGCTCTGGAGAACCGTCCGGAAATCCGGGACATCCAGTACAAGTTGCGCATCAATGCAAAGGAATCCCAACGGGCGTTGCTGGAATTGCTACCCGGTGTGAATCTGTTTGCCGGTGCCAACTGGGATAGTGATCAATATCTGTTCAATTCCAATTGGGTGGGTTGGGGCGCAAAGGCGACCTGGAACCTTCTGAACGTCTTTAAATATCCTGCCAAGAAACGGCTCATTCAGTCGAAAGACGAGGTGCTGGATGCTCGTGCGCTAGCCGTCACCATGGCGATCATGACGCAGGTTCACGTTTCTCGTGTACGCTACGGCCATGCGAAGAAGCTTTTCCGCACGGCCAGCCGCCACCTTGATGTGCAGGAAGGGATCGTGAAGCAGATCCGCATCAGTTTTAACGAAGGCGCTGCGTCCGAACAGACGCTGATCCGTGAAGAGATGAACACGTTGGCCAGCCGCGTGCAGGCCGATATCGCGTATGCCGATCTGCAAAACGCTTATGCCAATGTATACGCATCAATGGGTATTGATCCTTATGCAGACGATCTCGCGCGTAACGACTCCATTGCGACGATGGCATCGCGCCTCAAGCAGGTCTGGATCGAACGCGGCGACCGTTCCGGTATCCACCGTGCCAAAAGTTCTGCATCTCGACATATGGTGACCGGCTCTATCGCACCGACGGCCAAAAAGCTGAACGGCTCGAAGCTGTCGCGTAACAAGAAGCTGGACGCCTTGGTGACCCATTCGCTCAAGCAGCATCCGATCCATGCTGGCGACATTCCCGTTGCCAAACCGATCCAGAGCATCAAGGCGAAACCCAAGAAATCCGGTTTCTTCATGCCGCGCAAACGCAGCACGAGGGACGCGCCGGTCGGGATGCCGCTCAGCGATCGCTAGGGCCGCGTGCCAGATCAAGGTGTCGTGCCCACGGCATCCGATAAAATCAGCGGATGTTCCGCTACCGAGTGTTCGATGATCCTGGGGGATCGTCCTAGAAACGGGAGACCAAGATGGTCACGACAAAGAACGGTCTTCTGGCCACTGCGGCCATTGTTTCACTATCTCTGTCGCAAGCTGCATTTGCGGGCTCAGCGGTGGACGCGGTGGAGCGCATGGCGAGCGAGACCGAAACCTCCATCGATCGCATGACGACGGGTTCGGTCGCATCTGCCAATCAATATGATGCGCGCGGTGTCGTTATGCCAAACGCAGAAGTGACGTTGGGTGCAGGCATTGCTGCCTCAATCCAGTCCATGCCTTTCAAGGAAGGGGCCACTTTCCGCAAGGGTGATAATCTGGTCGCCTTTGATTGTGGGCGTCAGGAAGCGGACCTACGTGGTGCGCAAGCGAGCTTGGGTAAGGCCGCCTCCAACTATTCCTCAAAGAAACGTCTGCAAGCCCGTGGGGCAGCGGGATCGCAAGAGGTGAAGGACGCAGCGGCGGATGTTGCTGCTGCAAAGGCCAACACGGATGCTCTCTCACAGGTCATCACGTTGTGCCGCATCGATGCGCCATTCAACGGGCGAGTTGTCGAGCGTCACGCAGAGACGTTCGAAATTCCCGCTGCCAACGCACCGGTTCTGACAGTCGTCGATGACAGCGCGCTGGAGCTTGACTTGATTGTCTCGTCCAAATGGCTTCGCTGGATCAAACCTGGCACGACATTCGATTTCGCTGTTGACGAGTTGGGCACCACGTTCCGCGCGCAGGTCGCCCGACTTGGGGCAAAGGTTGATGCTGTCTCGCAGACGATCAAGCTGACAGGTACATTCGTGAAGCGTCCGCAAAACGTTCTCGCCGGTATGAGCGGAACCGCGACTTTCGCGCCTCCGCCGACCAACTGATCCAAGCCGTCTCCGCCGCTGTGTTCGTGGCCACCTGATCGGAACGACATGCAAAAGCCTGCGCGAACAAGCACCAATCGAAGCGTGACTGCCCGTTTTGATCATCCAAAGACAGGCGATGATGCGGGATCGAAGCAGGCCGCGGCACCGAAAAAGACGAGCACACCCTCCAACAAGCCACGCGAAGTGAAATCGCGCGAGGTGGAGGTTGCAAACGCGCTTCTCAATCTCGAGCGTGAAGCGCGCCGTTCGCAGAGCGAGGCCGAGCTTGGCTACCTTATGGTCAACGGCTCACGGGTCGCCGTGCAATATCGACAGGCCATGCTGTTGCTCCGGTCTGGCCCGAAAAAGCAGCGCGTCGTTTCCGTTTCGTCCCTCTCGGCTGTTGATCGCAATTCAACTTTCATACGCTGGATCGAGCGTCTCGTGGCTCGGCGTGTGGGCGATGGTGGACGCGAGAAGGTGCTTTCCTTCGATGCGCGTCGCGACTCTCAGACCGGTGATCCCGATGCGTCCGCCTATCCCTTTGCGCACATGGCACTGCTGCCGTTGCAGCTGCGCGATGGTACCGTGTTCGCCCACCTGCTGTTCACCCGCGAAGCGGAATGGGACGAGCGCAGCCTCGTTGCAGCCGCGCGTCTTTGTGAAACGTTTTCGCATGCCTGGGAGGCGCTAGTCGGACCGAAAAAAGCGAAACGAAAACTGCGCTCACGTCAGCTGATCTGGATGAGTTTGGCTGCCGCGACGGTGGTTGCTGGTTTCATCCCAATGCCGCTCTCCGTGCTGGCACCGGCTCGCGTGGCACCCGCTGATCCTTTCGTTGTCGCTGCACCCATGGATGGGGTGATCGACACGATCGAGATCTCACCAAACACCCGGGTGAAGGCCGGTGATTTGCTGTTCCGCTATTCCGACACTGACCTTCGCAACCGCCTGCAACTGGCCGGACAAGCCGTCGGCGTGGCCGAAGCGCGCTATGATCAGAGCCTGCGCACATCTTTTGCTGACAGTACTGCTAAGCGTGAGCTGTCGATTGCGAAATCGGAACTGAACTTGAAAGCGGGCGAATACGACTACGCCAGCGAGTTGATGAAGAAAACCGAGGTCAGCGCCGCTCGTGATGGTCTTGTGCTCTTTGCTGATAAGGACAGCTGGACGGGCCGTCCGGTCTCTACCGGCGAGCGGATCATGCGTATCGCCGATCCGAACTCCGTTGAGATCGCTATCGACCTGCCGGTGGCGGATGCCATCGTGTTGGAGGAGGGCGCACGCGTTCAGCTCTACCTCGATAGCGCGCCGCTGAAGCCAGTTGAAGCAACGCTGACATCCGCTTCGTTCCACGCGCAGCCCAATGGCGACAACGTGCTGTCCTACAATGTGCGCGCGGACTTTGCCGAAGGGGACCGGCCCCGCATCGGTCTGCGCGGCACGGCGAAGGTTTACGGCGAGCGGGTCACGCTTGCCTACTATCTGTTCCGCAAACCGCTTTCCGCGATCCGGCAATGGACGGGATTCTAAGCGAACAGGAACGCGAAGACGTTCCACTTCCGGTTCTGCGAGACGATCTGGAGATCGTACCCACTGCGCCGCAGCCCAATGGCGCTCCGGCCTGGGTCATCTTCGACCCTGCCGCCAATCGCTATTTCGAGATCGGGCGGGAGACGCTGGACCTGCTTCGCCTCTGGCGCGTGGGCAAGGTCGATGTTCTGGTGCGCCGGGTGAACAGCGAGTTCGGCCGCACGATCGACAAGGATGATGTGGCAGAGGTCATCCACTTCCTCATCTCCAATGCGCTGGTTCGCGATATTGCGGGCAATGACTTTCGCGGCATGGCGGAGAAGGCGAAGGCTGAGAAAAAATCGTGGTTCTCTACCGCGATGCACTCCTACCTGTTCTTCCGCATCCCGCTTTTTCGGCCCGACCGGTTTTTGCGAGCCACATGGCCGCTGGTGCGGGTGCTGTTCACTCGGTTCTTCGTCTGGCTGCTGGTCGCGATGGGGATCGTGGGGCTGTACTTCGTTTCGCGCCAGTGGGAGCAGTTCACCGGCACGTTCCAATACATGCTGTCTTGGAAGGGTGCCGCGCTTTACGGGTTGAGCCTTGTTATCGTGAAATCGCTGCACGAACTAGGCCACGCCTATATGGCTGTCCGTTACGGACTGCGGGTGCCGACAATCGGCATCGCCTTCATGGTGTTGATGCCGGTCCTCTACACGGACACGTCCGGTGCGTGGCGTCTGCGGTCGCGCAGGCAGCGATTGATGATCGACGGAGCCGGTATTTTTACGGAACTGGCGATTGCGGCAGTGGCGACGCTGATATGGGCTTTCCTGCCGGACGGACCATTGAGACTGGTGTTTTTCGCGATGGCGACCACGTCGTGGGTCACGTCATTGGCGGTCAATCTCAATCCGCTGATGCGGTTCGACGGCTATTACATTCTTTCCGACGGGCTGGGGTTTCAGAACCTGCAGAACCGCGGCTTTGAGATGGCGCGGTGGCGGCTGCGGGAAATTCTGTTCGGTCTCGGCGCAGAGCCGCCGGAGCCCCTTACGCCAAGGTTGCGACGGCTCATCATCGTCCACGCTTGGGCGACTTGGATCTACCGCTTCTTCCTGTTTCTCGGAATCGCGATCCTCGTCTACGCCTTTTTCATCAAGGTCGTGGGTATCATCCTCTTCATCGTTGAAATCGTATGGTTCATCGCAAAGCCGGTGGCGAAAGAAGTGGCCCATTGGTGGTCCATCAGGAGCAAGATCATGGCTGCAAGACGTATCCTCGTGACTGGCTCGGTGCTTGCCGGCCTCACCGTGGCGGCGATTATTCCATGGTCGACGCAAATTCGCGTTCCGTCGCTGATGACGGCAAGCCATGAACAGGCGCTCTACGCGCCGTTTCCTGCGCGTGTGCAGACCGTTGCTGCGCGTGAGGGCGATATGGTGGCAAAGGGTGATATCGTCTTCGTTCTCGATGCACCGCAGCTGCGGCTTGACCTGAAACTGGCGCAGGAGCAGGTGACCCTTATCGAATCTCGCATCGACCGAACCGGTTCCGACGCGACGGACCGCGCCTCATTGATCGTCTTGCAGAACGAGTTGAACGAAGTGCGGGAGAAAATCTCGGGCCTGAAGCGTGTCGAAGAACAACTCACCGTCCGCGCACCTTTCACTGGTCTATTGACCGACATGGACCCGGAACTCCACGAAGGGATCTGGATTAATCCGAAGACAGCCCTTGCGTTGCTGCAAGAAGAAGGTGGCAGCCGCATCAAAGGGTATGTGAGCGAGAGAAATATCTTTCGCATCTCTCTTGAAGCGCCAGTGACGTTTGTGCCGGACAATCCCGAACTGCCGAAAATCGAGGCGCTTGTCCTTGATATCGCCACCGCAGCATCCGACGAGTTAGACGAACCCTATCTCGCATTGCCTTTTGGCGGGGAAATCGCGGTGGAAGAGGCGAGCACCGAGGTTTTGAAACCGACAGAGGCGCGATACGCGCTGGCGATTTCACCTTCGGACAAGGGCAAAACCCGACCGCAGATGGCCGTACGTGGAGTTTCGATTATCGACGGTGAACCTCAGAGTTTTTATGCCCGCGCCAAGCGGCAGGTGCTGAAGGTTCTTGTGCGCGAGATGGGTGTCTAATCGCACAGGTCGAACACCCAATAACTTTCAATCTCCGTCACAATTCCTATATCGGTTGAAAAGACGATGTCGTGAGAAAGCACGACGAGACGGGAGAACTGCATGACCAACCTCGCCAAATTCGACGCCGAAATTGCACGAACCAAGGAAACGGTTGAGGAGATGCGAACCAAGATCCGCGATAGCGGAATGGTGCTGGATCAGATGGCGAAGGCCGATTCCATCTCCGACGCCGGCTTCGACATCGAAAATGCTCGCATTCAGGACGTGCTGAACCAGCAAAAGGTGATGGAAGGCAATATCGCCGATCTCATTATCGGACTGGAGGACGCGACGAATGTGTTCGGCGCGGAATTCGAGTCCATGAAGAGCTTCACCGGTTGGGAAAGCTTCATCAACATTTTCTCCAAGCAGCGTGCCCAGCGGATGCGGACGGAGCGTGTGAGGAACATGTCGCTTGCCGGTAATCTGCAGGAGCTGCTCTCCAAGTCGGACACCATCACCGGTATTTTGAAAGAGCAGGAAAGCATCCTGAACGAGCGATACGACCAGTCGGAAGCGAGCCTTCGCGAGGTGATCGAGCGTCGCAAAGGTACCATCGGTCAGCTGGAAGAAGTACAGGCGCGCATCGAAGAACTGAATCCGGAGCTGATGGATCTGGAAAACCAGATCGCGATGACGACCGATCAGTCGAAACGTGCGGAGCTTGAGTCGAAGCGCTCCGAATTGGCGACGGAATACAACGCCGCACAAGCGAAAGAGCAGGAACTGCTGGCAGAGAGTCAGACCTTGGAACGTTACACCTCCATGTTCCAGACATTTGTGGATTCGCTCAACAACCAGAAGGCCGCGCAGGCGACGCTCATCAACAAGCTGACCATCGATACCGAGCAGCGCATCGTGCTCTACAAAGCTCTGGAGGATTCGTTGAAGACAGCCGCTCAGCAGGAGGTCGCTCACCGCATCAACACGCTGGGCACCCAGGTGGACGAGGCGGCTGAGACTACCATGGCCGGTATCGGCGCGGCGGCCCAGAGCCATATCGGCGACCTGTTAGAAATGCACGAGCAGAACATGGTTTCATCGAAGGACATTCAGCGTCGCAAGCAGCTTGCTGACGATGCCTTCGCCCGTCGCTTCCAGGAGGTGATGGACAAGCACAATCGCGCTGATTACGTCGCTGGTTGATCAGGCGGACGACCTAGGCGTGAACGAGCAGACCGGAACGACCGAGCGAAAGCTCAGTGCTACAACTGCGCCGAGCAACGCTGCAGCAGAAGCGGCGGCGGAACGCTACTTCGATGCAATTGCCGCTGCGTTGAGGGCGCTCGATGTTTATCTGCGCGACGAGATCGACTCGCCGCTCTACCAGCACGAGCTGACCGGGCGCATTCTTACCGGTTACATCGACCGTCTGGCCCATTCCTTCGCGGCGTGGGAGAACCGGCTGTCTTTCGCCGACAGTTTCCGCATCAACCGTGCTGAAAGCGGTTATCCATTGCACCGAGCAGTGCTGGAACTGGAGCGCGATGCGCGAGACGCCGACAAGCAGTTGGCGCAGTTGCCAGATGGTGAAGCGCTGCGGCGCGAGATGGTGGATTGCATTCTGCTGACGCGGAAGTTTCCGAAGGAAGCGCAGAAATCACTGGCGCGGCGGCTCTATCTGGAACGTGTACAGGAAGGCAGCGTGTTCCAGTCCTTCATCCTGCCGGTGACGGTCAAGGTGACCTACAACGAGAAGACCAAGCGTCCACTCTACGTGGTCCATTGGGGTGCCTTCGACGGCACCGCCAATCTGCCGCTGGTCTATTCGGCGGTGTTTGAGGATTCGTCGGACACGCTCGCAAAGCTTCTGCTGAAGGGCGAAGGCATCAAGCCCGGTCTCGAAATCGGGCTTCCGGTCGATGGATTGTTGAACCCGCAATACGCCCATCAGTTCGACGACTTCTGCGAGAAGAATTCGAGTTACGGACTGACGCTCACCACCATCGCCGACAATATGGACAAGGATTTCCCCTCACTGCACCCAGTGCAGCTGCGCCGTATCGTGATGGGCCCGTTTTACTCCACCGGGCTGACGAGCCACGGGCGCGTGGTGGAGAAGGTGCTGGAGAATGTGAGCAACCCTGCCAACGCTTGGCTGCTGACATGGACGGTGCAGGAGCTTTTCTCGATCTCCGAGACACCGGGAAAATGGGGCCTGTTTGGCTCCACACCCGCGAAGCAGACCTACCACATCGAGACCGGTGATCTCGACGCCGTGCGACAGGGCGTCAGCGCCTACGAGCGCCATGCGTTGGTGCCGCACGAGGCCTATCAGGCGATCTATGCCAGCGGAAAACGTGATGAGGTGTTCGGCGGCTACAAAACCCATGTTGTAAGCGGCGATGCCGTGTTGCGCGATTTCTGAGTAGCGGACCCGATGCCGGAACAAGCACCTTCCCTGACCACATTGCCT
>JBCCRF010000041.1:0-14161 GCA_039208305.1 Pseudomonadota bacterium | reverse complement strand
GCAGCGCGGGTCGAATTTCTTCATTGACGAGAATTCGAGCTCGCAGCATCCGCTGACGGGCACCTCATAAACCACGCTTAGGAGCGAAACGATGAGCGATAACAATACGCTTACGGCCCAGGCGCGTGACCGTGTAGGCAAGGGGGCCGCACGCGAGCTGCGCAGGAACAACATGGTGCCGGCCGTGATTTACGGCGACAAGAAAGATCCCCTGTCCATCGCACTGCCGCGCAAGGAAACCACGTTGGCCATCCACGCCGGTGGTTTCATGACCAACCTTCTCGACATCGATGTCGACGGCAAGAAACACACCGTGCTGCCGAAGGACTATCAGTTGCACCCGGTCTCTGACGCCGTGATGCATGTGGACTTGCTGCGCGTCTCCGCAAAGACCGAAGTGACCGTGGAAATTCCGGTCAACTTCCTGAACGAAGACAGCTGCGTCGGCCTGAAAGCAGGTGGCGTGCTGAACATCGTGCGCTTCACCGTGGAGGTGAACTGCCCGGCCAATTCGATCCCGGAAGGCTTCGATATCGACCTCACGCCGTTTGAAATCGGTGATTCCATCAACATCTCTGCAGTCAGCCTGCCGGAAGGTGTTACGCCCACCATCACCGACCGCGACTTCACCATCGCCACCATCGCTACACCTGCAGGCCTTGCTTCGCAGAGCGATGAGGACGGCGACGAAGAGACCGTGGAAACGGAAGTCATCAACCAGAAAGATGACACCGCCGAAGGCGACGGCTAATCATCAGCCCGTGATTGTCACGGGGTGGGCATTGCCCTGCCCCGTGATCTCCATTTTCAACCGGGACGTTGCGCCATGCTCATCATAGCCGGCCTCGGCAATCCCGGACCCAAGCACGAAAACGAACGGCACAATGTCGGCTTCATGGCTGTGGACGCCATCGCAGCTGAGCACGCATTTGCGCCCTGGAAGCCACGTTTTCAGGCGCTGGCCAGCGAAGGCCGCATCGGTAACGAGAAGGTGCTGCTGCTGAAGCCAACGACCTTCATGAACGAAAGCGGTCGCGCCGTCGGCGAAGCGGCCCGGTTCTACAAGCTTGATGAGAGCGATGTCGTCGTTCTCTACGATGAGCTCGATCTCGCCCCCGGCAAGCTGCGGGTCAAGACGGGCGGCGGCGCGGGCGGCCATAACGGCATCCGATCCATCGACTCCCATCTGGGCAAGAATTACCGCCGCGTGCGCATTGGTATCGGCCACCCCGGCCACAAAGACCGCGTGACCGGCCATGTGCTCGGCAATTTCGCCAAGGCGGACCACGATTGGCTGGACCCGCTACTGGACGAGATCGCCCGCAATGCCGATATGCTGGTGACGGGCGATGATGCCGGTTTCATGAACCGCATCGCGCTACGCACCCAAACCACAGAACCACCTGGCGCGAAGGGCCAAAGCTCCGCGAAAGCGAAGAAGCAGAGCCATATCCGCCAGGCAAGAGCAAACAAACCGAACGTTCCGACATCAGGTCCAATGGCCGACATGCTGTCAAAACTGTTTGGCAAGAAGGACTAAATCCATGGGTTTCAAATGCGGCATCGTGGGCCTGCCGAATGTCGGCAAATCCACTCTCTTCAATGCGCTAACCCGCACGGCGTCTGCGCAAGCGGCGAACTACCCTTTCTGCACCATCGAGCCGAACACCGGTGAGGTGGCCGTGCCGGACAGTCGACTGGGCAAGATCGCTGAGATCGCCAGTTCCAAAGAAGTAATCCCGACACGCATCTCCTTCGTGGACATTGCAGGCCTCGTGCGCGGTGCGTCCAAAGGCGAAGGTTTAGGCAACCAGTTCCTCGCAAACATCCGCGAGGTGGACGCCGTTATCCATGTGCTGCGCTGCTTCGAGGATGACGACATTACCCATGTGGAGGGGAAGATCGACCCGATCGCCGATGCGGAAACCATCGAAACCGAGTTGATGCTGGCCGATCTGGAGTCTCTGGAACGGCGCATTGAGCAGATGCGCAAGCGCGCGACCGGCAAAGACAAGGACGCGATCCTGGTCCTGCCCATGATGGAAGCCTCGCTGGAATTGCTTCAGAACGGCAAACCCGTGCGCCATCTTCTGGACGGCATCGCTGCTGAAGACCTGCGTATCTTGCAGGGCCTGCAACTGCTGACGTCCAAGCCAGTACTTTACGTCTGCAACGTTGCCGAAGAGGACGCGGCGGAGGGCAACGACCTCTCCACTAAGGTCGCCGATATGGCCGCTGCTCAAGGTGCAGGCACCGTCATCATTTCAGCTGCTATAGAAGAGGAAATTGCACAGCTGCCAGAAGAGGAGCAGGCGGAGTTCCTGGAGATGAACGGCCTCACCGAATCCGGCCTCTCCCGCCTGATCCGCGAGGGCTACGATCTTCTCAACCTCATCACCTACTTCACGGCCGGGCCGAAGGAATCAAAGGCGTGGACCATCTCAAAGGGCACGAAGGCGCCGGGGGCCGCGGGCGTGATACACACAGATTTTGAGCGCGGCTTCATTCGCGCGCAGACAATCGCTTATGATGATTACGTCACACTAGGTGGCGAAGTACCCGCCAAGGAAGCGGGTAAGGCCCGTGACGAAGGCAAGGAATATGTGGTGCAGGACGGCGACGTGATGCTGTTCAAGTTCAACACGTAAACGCCGCAGGCAAATGCCTTGAAGCACCAAGGCCACGGTTCCAAAGTCTTAGAGGAGATTTGATTCATCTTCTGCAGAGGATAGGAGCCGGCGGTGATGACAGCGGGGAAGAGCGTCAGTCCATCTTCCACCTCATCGGAACCGTTCTATCCAACGGCACCTGTTCCTCGCCCAACTACACCTCACAATTTCGTCTATTTGCGGTCGCTGCGCATTCTGCCCACTATGTTGAGCAACCCGTTGGAAGCCTTCTCGGCGGATGCCTTTACCGAACCGGTCGCCTATACAGCGATGTTCTCCACTCCGATCGCACTTGTTCACGACCCGGTCGTCATACGCTATCTGTTCGTTGAACGGCCCGATGTGTTACAGGCTGACCCGATGCGCCAGGCTGTGCTGAAACCACCTTTGCGCGAAGGCTTGCTGACGGCGCAAGGCGAAACCTGGCGGCGCAGCCGTAAGCTTCTCGCGCCAGTGTTCGCTCCACGCCATATCAACGGCTTTGCCACCGCGATGCGTAAACGTACGCAAATCTACATCAATGGCTTGTACAAACGAAACGGGGATACGCTGCTGATCGCCGATGAGATGGCTGCACTTGCCTACAGTATACTGTCGCAAACGCTGTTTTCAGGCGATCTCGATGACGACAGCGAGCGGGTGCTTGCAGACGTTGCCTATTTCCTCAAACACCTTTCCCAGCCCGACCCACTCGACTTTCTCGGCATATCCGATCGTTGGCCTCGGCTGACCAAGCTGCGCGGGCAGAACGCGCTGCGGCGTCTACGCGAAGGTGTGCGCCGCACTGCTCGGGAACGGAAACAGCAGATTGAAGCAAGCGACAGCGTGCCTGATGATTTCCTGACCCTGCTGCTCAACACCACGACTGATGGGGAACGGGGCCTGTCGCTAGAGGAAGTCGAAGACAACATCATCACCTTCATCGCGGCCGGGCATGAAACCACTGCGCGTGCACTGGCATGGACGCTCTATCTTCTGGCCAATGACGAGGCCGCGCGGAAAGGCTGCGAAGCGGAAATCGACGCGCTTGATCTAGACAAAACAGCGCCACAAGAATGGGGCGAACATCTGCCATTCACAACTGCCTGCTTCGAAGAAAGCATGCGTCTGTTTCCACCGGCATCTATGATCGGCAGACAGGCGGCACAGGAGATCGAGCACCAAGGCCTTCAGATCGAGAAAAATGCGACTGTAATAGTCAGTCCGTGGGCCTTACACCGCCATAAGACGTTGTGGGACGATCCTACCGCCTTTAGGCCTGAGCGGTTTCTGGGCGAAGCGCGCGACACAATTGATCGATTTGCCTACCTTCCGTTCGGAATGGGTCAACGCGTGTGCATCGGGCAGCGCTTCGCCATGCAAGAAGCGCAGATCGCGTTGGCGCTTTTGCTGCGTGCCTTTCGCTTCGACTATGCCGGAAACGAGCCGCCGTGGCCGGTGATGAAGATCACCATTCAGCCGCATAACCATATGCCAATGAAATTGACCGCCCGCAGATAAGCTCACAGCAAGGCCGTTTCAGCGCGCTTGGCGCTCCTGTTTTGGTACACTATGACCACACCATGAAAGCGCCTTGCTAATGATGAGCCAAACCCATCTTCTGATGGCTGGAGCGCTGCTGACAAAGCCCGCGGACACCTGCAATGGGCGCCTGCGTAACGCCGCTGTCATCCTTGGTGCATTTCTGCCGGATGCTGCGATCTATGTTCTCTTTGCATGGTCGAAAATAGCAGGCATTCCGGAGCGTCGCGTTTGGGACGAAATCTATTTTTCAGGCACTTGGCAGGATTGGGTGGCTGCCGGAAACTCCGGGCCCATCTGGCTTGTCGTCCTGATCCTGGGCGCAATAGCGCTGCGCTCCGGCGGTCTGCATCGCGCCGGTATTTTGCTTTTCTTCACAGCCGCTGCGGCGCTCATCCACATTGTCGGTGATGCACCAGTTCATGTAGACGACGCGCATAGACACCTGTGGCCACTGTCGGACTTACGTTTTGTCTCGCCGGTCTCCTACTGGGACCCAGACCATCACGGCCGCATCTTCATGGTATTCGAAGCAGCGCTGGGCTTGCTTCTGTCGGTAATCCTGTTCCGCCGCTTCCATGCGCTCTGGGTGCGGTTCCTGCTAGTAACGGTGATGATCGCCTATCTCGGCGTCCCAACGTATTTCTGGCTTGCGCTGGGTTAGTCTCCGTCAAACGCGATTAGCGTTCGCACTGGTACGCCCATCGCTTCCAGCTTGGCGCGACCACCGAGGTCTGGCAGGTCAATAACGAAACAGGCCGCGACAACCTCTGCACCCAATTCCCGCAGCAGTTTCACGGCCGCTTCTGCCGTGCCGCCCGTAGCGATGAGATCGTCCACCAACAAGACTCGATCACCTTCCTGCAGGGCATCGGAATGCATCTCCATTTCGTCGACGCCGTACTCCAAACTGTAAGCTATGTTGACCTTCTTACCCGGCAGCTTGCCTTTTTTCCGAATGGGCACGAATCCTGCGGTCAACTGGTGAGCGATGGCTCCACCGAGAATAAAGCCTCGCGCTTCAATGCCGGCAATCTGAGCGAGGTTGGTGCCGATATAGGGGTGCACCAATGCGTCGACAGCCCGACGGAATGCACGCGGATTGCCAAGCAGGGTCGTGATATCGCGAAAAACGATGCCAGACTTAGGGTAGTCCGGAATAGCTCGGATCGCTTTGTCCAACTCGCGAGTAAGATTCTCTTCCATGACCCCATCTCCATTCTGATCAACTGGATTGCGACCAAAGAAAAAGGCCACTGACGGATGTCAGCAGCCTTGTTCGTTCACATCCTATACCGACGCTCAGTGCGGGACGCTTGCCCAGACCTTCTTCTTGGTCGCATAAAGCAGACCGGCAAAGGCCACGAGGAATAGCACCACAATGAAGCCGCGCTGTTTGCGTTGTGGCAGGTTAGGATCAGCTGCCCACTGCATGAAGGCAGTAACATCTTGTGCCTGCTGGCTTATCGTCGCCTCTGTTCCGTCATCGTACTCGATACCGTCCGGCCAGATTGGTTGTGCCATGGCGAGCGCGCTACCGGCCACGAAATATGGATTGTAGTTCAAACCGTCGAGCACTTCGACACCTTCTGGCGGGCCATCCTCAGGATAACCGGTCAACAAGCTGTAGATGTAATCCGCCCCATTCTCCGCATACATGGTGAAGATGTCGAAGATGAATGTCGGAAACCCGCGCTCCGGCGCACGTGCGTACGCCAAAAGCGAAAAGTCTGGTGGCAAAGCTCCGTTATTGGCGAGCGCAGCCTCTTTGTCGTTAGCGTAGGGCCCGGCAAACCGGTCAGTCGGACGGGCAGGACGCTGGAACATTTCGCCATCTTCGTTCGGGCCATCCGTAACCTCAAACTGACCAGCGTAATTCTTGATCTGCTCCTCGCTATATCCAAGGTCAGCGAGATTACGATAGAAGAGCAAGTGCATCGAATGACACGCTGAACAATTCTCGGTGTAGACCTTAAGACCACGTTGAAGCTGCTGTTTGTCATAAGTTCCAAATGGACCGGAGAAGGACCAGTCGATTTCACGGGGCTTTTTGAGGGGATAACCGGAGGCGGCTTCAGCAGGCGTGACGAACGCTGCGCCTAACGCAACTAACAAGCTAGCGGTGACCATCTGAAACGGTCGCAGAACTCGTGCGGTAATCGTCGTCATGAAGTTCAACTTTCAGGTTTGGCCGACAAACAACGGCCATTACTAATTTGACAACCGCCCGGCAGAGCCGGGCGGCGCTATTGATGTTAGCCTTTGGTGTTCGGCTCTGCAGGCGCGGCGGCCATCGTGCTCGTTCCGGCGCCCTGCGCCTTTTCCAACACCGAGTCCATAATAGACGCAGGCCTCGGCAGCGGTTTCTCAAACAGCCCAAGGGCTGGCATAACGATCAGGAAGTGAGCGAAATACCAAAGCGTCGACGCTTTCGTAAGCGGGATCCAAATCCCCTCCGCTGGACGCGACCCAAGGTAGCCCAGGAAGACCGCGTTGGCGACGAAAAGCCAGAAGAAGATCTTGTAGAGCGGGCGATAGTTTGTCGAACGCACGTCGGAAGTGTCCAGCCACGGCACGAAGAACAGGATCGCAATCGCACCGAACATGGCGAGCACGCCGCCAAGCTTGGAGTCGATCAAGACGATTTCCGTGAACGGAATGCCGATGTTGAAGTCCACCGCGCGCAGAACCGCGTAGAAGGGCAGGAAATACCATTCGGGCACGATATGTGCTGGCGTTACCAGTGGGTCAGCCGGAATGTAGTTATCCGCGTGCCCCAGATAATTTGGCAGGAAAAACACGAAGTAGCACATCACCGCGAAGAACACGACGAGGGCAACGGCGTCCTTGATCGTTGCGTAGGGCGTGAATGGGATCACATCCTGGCGCGATTTGACTTCGACACCGGTCGGGTTGGTCTGCCCAGTCACGTGGAGCGTCCACACGTGCAAAATGACGACGCCGAGGATCATAAAGGGCAACAGGTAGTGCAGTGAAAAAAAGCGCGTCAGCGTAGCGTTGCCCACGGCATAGCCACCCAACAAGAATTCACGCACTGTTTCGCCTACCACCGGAATAGCGGAGAAGAACGACGTGATCACCTGAGCGCCCCAGTATGACATCTGCCCCCAAGGCAACACATACCCCATAAAGGCTGTCGCCATCATCAGCAGGTAGATAACCACACCAAGGATCCACAGCACCTCGCGCGGCGCTTTGTAGGAGCCATAATAGAGACCGCGGAAGATATGGATATAAACTGCGACGAAGAACATCGACGCACCAACGGCATGCCACGTCTGCAGCGTATTGCCGTAAGCAACGTCACGACGCAGATCCTGCACCGAGTTGAACGCCAGCGCTGCGTCAGGCGTGTAGTGCATGGCGATAACGATACCGGTGATGATCTGCGAGATCAGCATCACCATCAAAATGCCGCCGAAAGTGTAAAACGAGTTCAAATTGCGCGGCACGGGGTAGGACACGAACGAATCGTGCATCAGACGAGCCAAGGGCAGCCTGTCGTCCATCCATTTGCCGATGCCCGAACCGGGCTTGTAGGTAGAATGTCCACTCATTTTCGAGTCTCCGTTCTTATGCTTCACCAATAACAAGCGCTTCAGCGCTGGCGAAATTGAAGGGCGGTAGCGGAAGGTTTTCGGCCGCTGGGCCTTTGGTTACGCGACCGGTCACGTCGAATTTCGAGCCATGACACGGGCAAATCCATCCATCGAGTGCGTTTTCTCCGTCCGCCTCGACCCTCGAAGGCACGCAACCCAAGTGAGTGCAGTTTGCGCCCATCACAGCCCAGTTTTTCGTCGTGCCCTCTCCCGCCGCCGCCAGACGAACGTCGGCAGACTGATAATCGCGGAACAAGCCTTGTTCTGCGTCGGTCGCGGCAGCGACCTCAGCTTCTGTCAAATGACGGATAAAATACGGCTTACCACGCCAAACGACCGTCACCATCATACCGGGCTCAATAGCCGAGACGTCGATTTCGACTGGCGCACCAGCCGCGACCTCACGGGCGTTTGGCGCCATCTGAGCGATCAGAGGCCAAGCAACACCACCCACGGCTACAACCGATGCGGCACCTGTCGCCAAATAGAGAAAATCTCGGCGTGTGACCTCTGTGTCTGTGGAACTCATGGACCAACCTTCTTCAGTCTTCAATTTCAATGGCAGCGATATTTCCGATTCCGCTGCCGCTCACGACATAGAACGTAAGCCTTTTCAACGATATGCGGATTATGGCCGCATGACATATCGCCATGCCGCTCGGCTCCCGCGTTGTCTTGGCCAAACAGGCTAGTTTTGTCCAGTTCTAAAGAAGGCGAATAGCCAAAACGTCGCGCATGCCGCACACTAGTGAGCACTTGGCGATTTCAAACGGCGAAAAACGATAATCTCAGGCTCTTAAAACCGAACAAAATAGGCCATCCAATTGATGACCCGCTCATCATTCAGTCTTATACATGGGTGCTAGCCCTTGTTGTCCTGCTGTTGTTCCGGTCCCTGTTGGGTCGCAGCAATATGGACGCGGAGGTCGTCGCCAAATTCAAATTCTGTGAATAGTTTCTTATTTGGTAATGGAAACTTTTCAATGCGTTCGCCGTCTTAACATGCCGGTCATGATTGAAGATGCGCCACCACGTTCTCGATCATACGCATCCCGGCGTCCTGTCCGAGGCTCATGATGGATTCGGGGTGGAACTGCACCGCGGCCACGGGCTCAGTGACATGCTCAATGCCCATGATGACGCCGTCTGCCGTCGTTGCAGTCACCCGAAGATGTTCCGGCAGCGTCGCAATATCCGCGTAAAGCGAGTGGTAGCGCCCGACCGTCACTTCGGCATTAAGGCCGGAAAAAACAATCGAGTTCTGCTCGACCTTTATGCGCGACGGCTTGCCGTGCATCGGGATATCCAATTGGGCCAGTTCTCCGCCATAGGCCTCCGCCAAGGCTTGTTGGCCGAGACATACGCCGAAAAGCGCCCGAGACTGGTCGCGGGCCATAGCGATAGTCGCTGCACAATCGAAATCCGACGGCCGCCCGGGGCCGGGCGATAGAACGACCAAATCCGGGTTCAGCTTGTCCATCACCTCCGGCGCGATGGGTGAGCGCAGGGTGGTCACCTCTGCACCAGTCTGGCGGAAATAGTTTGCTAGCGTGTGGACGAAACTGTCCTCATGATCGACCAGCAAAATACGCTTCCCTCGCCCCACCTTGGACCCAACTCGGGCGGAGGCTTCGTCATTCTCGAGCGATGTGTCACGGATGGCCGATAGCATGGCAGATGCCTTCAGCTCAGTCTCGGCTTCTTCTTCGTCCGGATCGCTATCGAAGAGCAGCGTCGCCCCGGCACGCACCTCTGCGATCCCGTCTTTTATGCGCACCGTGCGCAGCGTCAGGCCAGTGTTCATGTCACCATTGAAGCCCACCATACCGACCGCGCCGCCGTACCAAGCGCGGGGGCTGCGCTCATTCTCTTCAATGAAGCGCATGGCCCACAGTTTTGGCGCACCCGTTACGGTCACCGCCCACGCGTGGGAGAGGAAAGCATCGAACGCATCCATATCGGGTCGCAACCGACCTTCGATATGATCCACCGTGTGAATGAGGCGCGAATACATCTCGATCTGCCGCCGCCCGATGACCTTGACCGACCCCGGTTCACAGACGCGACTCTTGTCGTTGCGGTCCACGTCGGAACACATGGTGAGTTCCGACTCGTCCTTGGCAGAATTCAGAAGCTTGAGAATCTGCTCGCTGTCTTCAATCGGATCGCGACCGCGTTTGATGGTCCCGGAAATCGGGCAGGTCTCGACCCGCCTCCCCTCCACGCGCACGAACATCTCCGGGCTCGCCCCCACCAGATATTCGTTCTCCCCGAGATTGATGAAGAAGGAATAAGGTGACGGGTTAATCTGCTTCAGCTTGCGCGAGATTGCGGATGGCAGATTTACACAGCGCTCGGTGAAGACCTGCCCCGGTACGACCTCGAACAGATCGCCACGGATAAACTTCTCTTTCGCCTTCCGAACAAGCGCCGCGTATTCACCGGGCGCGTGGTCACCGCGTCCAGGGTCGTGCTCGCCGGGCTGGAACGGCGCCACTTGTCCACCACGCTCCAGCCCCTCGGTCATCGCGCCATCCGGCATGGTGAACTCGTAGCGTTCCTGCCATGCTTCTGCCGCGTGATGATCCACCACGAGAATTTCGTCCGGCAGGAACATCACCATATCGCGCTGATCGTCCGGGCGCTCCTGCTTCAAATCGATCGCGTCGAACTGAAAACAGAGATCGTAGCCGAAGGCACCGTAAAGCGCGAAGGCCGGATCGGCGTCGGTGCGAAACAGATCCTGCACAATACGCAACACCGAGAATACGGTAGGCGCGCGCGACCGCATCTCTTCGCTGACAATACCTTCGGGCTCCTTCACCTGCACCTTCAGCAGACCGTCCTGCGCCTCCACACTCTCTATGTGATTATGCGATTCAAGCGCACGCGCGAATGCAGGAAGCAGCACCTTGCCGCGGGCATTATAGGCCTCCACACGCACAGCCCTGCCCTTGGAAACGATACCCAGCGGTGGGTCGATCATCGCCGTGTCCCAGCGCGTGTAACGGCCCGGATATTCGTAGTTTGATGAGAACACTGCACCCCGGCGGTCGTCGAGACAATCGACATAGGACTGGACAGCGTTTTCATAGCCCATATCGAAGCGGGTCCGGGAAACGCGCACACCGCCTTCAGTTGTAAATTCGAAGGTTTTGTTGTCGTTCATCGTGTGGTCATCCATGTTTTGCCCCGCACATCCAGGCATAAAAAAACCGCCCGGTTTCGGGGCGGTTTCGAGTTGTCGCAAAGCACGACTGTTTCCTCTCCCGCCGTTAGCCGGAGCGCCACCAGTTGGTGGAGGCGATGGAAATGATCGTGAGATCGGTCATGCGATATCGTTAGCGAGACCACACGGCTGCGGCAAGCGAAAGATAGTCATATTATGGAAGCGTCAATCGAAGGCACGGGCCGGGCGGATTGACCCGTGCCTTCGAAAGATCCGCAAGGGCGGATCAGCACAGGTTTCGAGGAAAGCAGGGTATCGAAACTTGTGTGTCTAAACCGGCACTCGAATCACAAGAGCCGCCCTACAATTACAACCACTAGTTGAATGACTTGACAACACTCGCCAGAAGATTTTGCAACTCAATTTTGCCAGCTAAATTCAACGGGGGCGAGCTTAAGGTTTCAGGAGCGATCAACGGTCGAGTACGTCGCGTATCTCCACAAGGTTCGACCGCACGCGCAAGACGTAAAATCCCATAGTCGCCAGATGAGTCGGCATGATCCAGCTAGCCTCACCACCGTTAGAAATGATCGCAGGTTGCATGCCCAGCGCCGCGCGAAGTTGCTCTTCCACTCGCACCCAAAGCGCTTCCAGATTACGGTTGGAGGACACGTCAGAGAAATCGGCACGTGCCGCGGTCAAAATGCCGGAATAGGCGTAGAGCTGCCCGTAGCTGAACCAGAAGCGGTCGTCGGCACGCACATCGAACCAGCCAGCGTTAGAGCTTTCCATGCGGGTGCGGAGAATTTCCGAAGTCGCGCCGATGTCGGACGTTACGCGGTCTAGGAACTGAAGCAGGTTGTCATTGCGTGCATCGAACGACGCCTGACAGCCGGACAGGCTCTCGTTGAATGCTCGCAGCCTTTCGATAGCTGTCCGGTAGTTACCCTGCGTCGTGGTGCGAAAGCCAAAGGGGTCGGTGGAAATATACCAAGCGGCCTCATCGTAAGCGAGGCGCTCGCGCGCCGTCTGCAGATTCTGGTCGATACCCGACGTTCCGCGCACGCGGCCAAGGCGGTCGACCAATTCAATGGATGTGCGACGCACGGCAGAGTTGATGCCCAGCTGGAACGCGGCCTTGTTGTCGAACCAGGGCGTATTCTTCCACTCGACACCGAAGAAGCCGATCTTCGACAGGAACATGGAGGGCACCCAAGCGTTTTGATTGACGTTGAAGTCGACCAAATCCGCAGTGACCTCCACAATGCGGGATGTGCGACAGCGCTGGGTGCCATCCGTCGCGGCCCCGGCTGATCCCGATGTCAGGCCGGTTGTATCCGCAACGACAGGTTCAGGAGACCCGGCTGATGCCGCTGCTGCGGCCCGCGTTTCATTGCCGTATTTCGAGGCGTAGTCGGGGTCAAACCCGCGCCACCATTGCGTCGTCGCAGTGTAGTAGCCGTAGGTGAGCAGCAGCAGCAGCGCGAAGCCACCGAAGATAGACTTGATGATCACGCCGCGTTTGCGCACCCATTGGGTAAGCGCCACGAAGGGCCACAGCAGAATGGCGATCACCCAGCCGATGCCTAGCCCGATACGGTCGAAAACCCATTCGACGAATTTCACCACCGGATTGAGCATATCAGCCCCCTGTCATTGTTCTGCCGCCTGCACCGCAGACATCAATCGGGAAACCCGTAGAGCCGTTCCCGCAAGCCGCGTTTGTTGCGAAGATAGGTCTTCGCGATCACGTCCACCACATATTCACGCTGATCGTCGCCGAATGTCTCGTAGTCCTTATAGAAGGCGGGCTTGTTGAAGACGTAGCGCGACAGGAAATCGAAAGGCAGCCGGTCTGAGATCAACCGGTTCACCAACCACGCGTCGGGATGGTCCGGCTTGCCGCGCGACAGCAGGAATCGCCCGCGCGTGTCGATCTCTCGCAGATCGAAATCCTCGAACTCCGCTACCGCCCTCTGCGCCCAGCGCAGGAATTTGTAGGTCCCTTCGCGGTCCACCAGCTTCTGGTTCTTCGCGATGAAATTGCGCTGCCAGCGCGTGTCATACGCGTCCGGTTCGGCATCATCGTTAGCATGAAAAGCCAGCCGCACCAGCAACATCGCGATGCGGTGCTCCACATAGCCGGAGCGGGCAAGCCACCCCGAACGCGGCAGCTCCACCCGCCCACTCTCAATGAGAAACTCGTAGATACGCTCGCCATCATTCGCATCGATATAAGCGACTTGCCACGGGCGCGAGCGGCGAAAGCCCGGCGCTTCAGGGTCGCCGATCACCGTCGTGCCATCATCATCGAGAAACACGTAGACGCCGCCGAAATGGCTGGACCAGAACGTGTTGTGGCGAAACACAACCTCCTCCGGCACAAGTGCATTGGCGCGGATGTCGCCGGTGCGCTTCGACAGGTCCACCATACGGTGCAGCATGGCATCGTCCCGCCAAGCATTCGGCTCCTTCATCAGCCTGTCCACCAGGCTGCGAAGCTCCACCGCCTGTCCGGACAGATCGACGCCGGTGAACACCTTGAACTCCACCTGTTCGATAGCCAGCAGATCCTCGATATCGCGGGCCTGTGCGATCGGGTCATCAATCTCACCATAGACCACATCCTTCACCGTCAGCGCATTGATCACGCGGGCATTGGCATCAAAAAAATCGTGCATCAGCCTGCCGGTGTTGGAAAAGGCGGAGTTCACCACCGGCAGCGACAATTGCTGCGGCGACAGGATGATAAAGCGCCGGTTCACGCCGTTCGGATCGAGATAAGACTTGTCGTCCAGCAGGTTCGCCACCTCCGGCGAGTACCCCACCATGTCGATGCAAAAACTCTCCGGCGCGACCGGTTTCAGCCCGAACCCGGTCAGCGCCTGATTGTAACGCTCCACCAGATGCGGCTCGTCCACTCGCATCATGCGCCCGTAGATCAGTTCGGATTCTTCGAGGCGTTTCATCGGCCTATTGCGCCCACCGCCCGTCGGCTTTCATCGCGGCAATCTCCTCCACCGCACGCTCGCGCTGGCGCTCGCGGCGGATGATCTCTTCCACGGCGCTGACATCGCTGCGGGCGGAGTATCGGAATTCGCTGTCGGCGTAGCGGTTGATCTCCTGCATCACCATGTCCATCGAGAACGGCCCGCGCAGATCCTCGATCATCGCTTTTTTGG
>JBCCRF010000040.1:0-14188 GCA_039208305.1 Pseudomonadota bacterium | reverse complement strand
AGTGTCTGAGAAACTAAACCGAAGCACTAGTTGACTCATAAAATAGATTTAAGTTTATATTAATCTCAAATTTATGCTCAAGAGGAATTTTGTGAAAACCAAAATTTGAGAGTTTATGCATGCATTTTTGATACTGTCTCACAAAATTTGCGTAAAAAATTACTGAACTTTAATAAATAGCGAAAATATAGCTTTTTCTGCTGCTTCTCTGCCATGCACCAAGGCCGTCGTTTCCGTCGCTAGCACCTTCTTTGCCTCGTTTAACTCATTGCCTTCCAGCGCTGAAAGACGCGCAATGTCGTCCATGGGGAGCGTGGTGAAGAGTTTGAGGAAACGACCGACATCGGCGTCCTCGGTGTTGCGCCAGTATTGCCAGAAATCGAAGACCGACAGCATGTCGGCGTCCATCCACACCGCACCGGCGGCGGACTTGCCCATCTTCGCGCCTGACGATGTGGTCAGCAGCGGAGAGGTTAGGGCGAAGAGCTGAGGCGTGCCGGAGCGGCGACCGAGATCGACACCGGAGACGATATTTCCCCACTGATCGGACCCGCCGATCTGCAAGCGGCAGCCGTAGCGGCGATTGAGTTCCACATAGTCGTAGGCCTGCAGGCACATGTAATTGAACTCAAGGAAGGAGAGATGCTGTTCACGCTCCAGCCGCATCTTCACCGAATCGCGTGCCAGCATGGCGTTGACCGACAGGTGTTTGCCGTAGTCGCGAAGAAACTCGACATAGTTCAGATCCAGCAGCCAGTCGGCGTTATCGGCCATGATAGCGTCGGTCTTGCCGTCGCCGAATGTCAGGAACGGGTCGAAGCATTTCTGGATGGCCGCCTTGTTCTCCGCGATGATCTCAGGAGTCATCAACTGGCGCGACTCATCCTTCCCGGACGGGTCGCCCACCATGGTCGTACCGCCACCCATCAGCGCGATTGGGCGATGGCCGGTCTGCTGAAACCAGTGCAGCAGCATGATCTGCGTCATAGAGCCGACATGCAGTGACTTCGCGGTCGCATCGAAGCCGATATAGGCAGTAACGGTCTCGGTGTTCAGCAGATCATCGAGGCCGGACTCGTCAGAAATCTGATGAATGAAACCGCGCTCGTCGAGCGTGTGCAGAAAATCGGATTTGAAGCGGGACATGGCGTCGTGCGGTGCGGTGTTGCTATGGGCGGTGTGCTACACCACCAGCCGCACCTGTCCACCCCGAAGCGCAGCGAAGGATGATAATGAAGACTGCAATTGGCCTCATGAGCGGCACTTCGATGGACGGGATCGATGCAGCGCTGGTGCGCACGGATGGGCGCAAGGCGGTGCAGATGGGCGTATCGCTGGAGATACCCTACAAGCCAGCAACTCGGAAGCGCATTGAAGCCGCGCTTGAAGAAGCGAAGGCGATCAACAAGCGCAACGAGCTACCCATCGGTATCGCGGACCTGGAAACGGAACTGACCGATCTCCATGCCGAGGCGACCTTCGCGCTGCTGGAGAAAGCAAAGCTGACACCGGACGAGGTCGATCTGATCGGCTTCCATGGCCAAACAGTTTTGCACCGTCCAGACGACGCGCTGACTGTCCAAATCGGCGACGGGCAAGCGCTGGCGGACGCGACGGGGATCGACACCGTCTTCGATATGCGCGCGGCAGATATGGTATCGGGCGGACAGGGGGCGCCACTGGTGCCGGTGTTTCATCAAGCGCTCGCCGCTGGGCTACATTTCGAAGCGCCGCTGGCCTTCATCAATATTGGTGGCATCTCCAACATCTCCTACGTCGATGGTGATACGCTCATCGCTTTCGACTGCGGTCCCGGCAACGCATTGATCGACCAATGGGTTCAGAGCGGCGCGGGCGTTCCTTTCGATCAGGGGGGGAGCATTGCGAGCGAGGGCGGCGTCTTGTCGTCGGTCGTCGAACGCTACATGGCCTTACCTTTTTTCGAACTGGATTCCCCCAAGTCGCTAGACCGACTCGATTTTCCTGTTCTGGAACAGCGTGCCGTCGGCCTGCACGACGGTGCGCGAACGCTGGCGCACGTCACTGCGAAGGCGATCTATCGAGCGGTTGAGCATCTGCCCTCTCTACCGAAGACCTGGATCTTGTGCGGCGGTGGTCGGCTGAATCCGAGTATTTTCGGTGATCTCGCCTCCATGGCCGACGCGGACGGTGCCGCCGTCAAACTTTCCGACGATCTAGGCCTCGACGGCAATATGCTCGAGGCTCAGGCATTCGCTTACTTGGCCGTTCGAAGCGTAAAGGGCCTGCCGCTGACATTTCCCACGACGACCGGTTGCATTGAGCCGGTCACCGGCGGAATTTTGGCGAAAGCTGCTCGGTAGCTACCGCAGCAGCATCGTCTCTTCGATGCCGCCTTCGATCAGACCCAAGCGCTTGTCGAGATAGATCTGGCACTCGTCCAGCAGTTCATCCTGGTGGTGGGTGAAGAAGTGGTTCGCACCGGGAATGGTGATTTGCGTCGTAGTAATTCCCTTCTGCGACCGCAGCTTGTCCACCAGCGTCTGCACATGTTCTGGGCGTGATACGCGGTCATCTTCACCATGGATGATCAGTCCTGACGATGGACACGGCGCAAGAAACGCAAAATCGTAGACATTCGGTTGGGGTGCAATCGACATGTAACCCTCGATCTCCGGGCGACGCATCAACAGTTGCATTCCGATCCAGGAGCCAAAGGAGAATCCGGCGACCCAGCATCCGGTTGAGTCGGGATGTAAGGTCTGAATCCAGTCAAGCGCCGCTGCAGCATCGGACAATTCGCCTGCACCATGGTCGAATTCGCCCTGGCTGCGCCCGACCCCGCGAAAATTGAATCGCAGCGTCGTGAACCCGCGTTCTTGGAACATGTAGAACAGCTTGTAGACGATAGGGTGGTTCATCGTGCCGCCGAATTGCGGATGCGGATGCGGGTGCAGGATAATCGCGATCGGGGCATTCTTGTCTTCAGACGGCTGGTAACGGCCTTCCAAACGGCCTTCGGGACCTGTGAAGATGACTTCGGGCATACTGTCTCCTAACCAAAAGCGGTTGCGACAAATGCCGCCCGCAAGCCCACCGATGCTTGACGCGGGTGGGCGAGGTTCTTAACGTAGTTTAGAACAATTCAAAACTGTGATGCGCCTCCTATGAGGCGTCGACATAGCGGCTTTCAAGCGGCGGATATACGCCAACGGGACCGGAAGTTTCAAGGAAATTGGGCAGGCATGGTGAAGGCGCCGCGCATGCTCGACACAAGTCAGCGAAAGTATACCGAGCCTGTCGTGACCAACACCCGCTCATATCTCGATCACAACGCTACAGCGCCGCTGCGCCCGGCGGCGGCACAGGCGATGCGCGCGGCGATGGATACTGTTGGTAACCCGTCCTCAATCCACGGGGAGGGGCGCTCTGCAAGGGCCATCGTGGAGCGAGCCCGGGCAAAGGTTGCGGCGTTGGTGGGTGCAAAGCCAGGGGCTGTCATTTTTACCAGCGGGGCGACGGAAGGGGCGACTTACGCCTTGACGCCTCATATCTCCGTCGATGGAACCGAGCGTACCGCGCCGCGCCTCTACCGTCCGACGACTGAACACGTCTGCGTGCTGGAAGGTGACCGCTTTCCGGCGCATTGCGTATACCCGCTCGCAGTAGACGAGCACGGACGTGTCACTGACCGAACGCTGGATGCGCTGTTCGATGAGCACGAGGACGAATACGGCCCGATCTTCGTGGCCATCCAGATGGTCAACAGTGAAACTGGCGTCATCCAACCCGTTGCCGATGTAGCCCGACGGGTGCGGCTACGGGGCGGGTTCACGTTGTGCGATGCCGTGCAGGCTGCTGGTCGGATTCCTCTCGATATCGCGACACTTGGCGTCGATTTCCTGATGCTGTCGGCCCACAAAATCGGCGGCCCTGCGGGTGTCGGTGCGCTGGTTCTTGCGGCCGAAAACGTGCTGCCGGCCAATCTCATCCACGGCGGCGGGCAAGAGATGCGCCGTCGCGGTGGCACGGAGAACGTCATCGGAATCGCCGGATTTGGTGCGGCTGCGGAGGCTGCGGTCGGCGAAGCGCATGATGTCGCACGGATTTTAGAGCTTCGGGACTCGACGGAAGCGGGCATTGAAGCCATATGCGATGCTAACGGGTGGAGTGAAAAACTCCACTTTTTCGGTCGAGGCACGGAACGCGCCGCAAACGTGGCATGTTTCGCCGTCGAAGGCATAGAAGCGCAGACCGCGCTGATCGCCTTCGATCTGGCAGGTGTCGCGCTGTCCAGCGGGTCCGCCTGTTCGTCTGGCAAGGTGGGCGTCAGTCACGTCCTGTCCACAATGGGCGTAGCGGAACATGTGGCTCGGGGGGCGCTGCGCGTCAGTTACGGCTGGAATAGCACCGAGGCCGACAGGGACGCGTTTCTTGCAGCGTTCGACAAAATCCTGGCGCGGGCGAAGCCTGTGCCGACACAACTTTCCGGCGCGGCATAGGCCGCATCGAACAGGAGAAGCACCATGGTCGCCGTTCAGGAAACCATCGACACCGTCAAAACTCTGGATATCGACCAGTACAAATACGGCTTTGCAACCGACATTGAGTCGGAAAAGGCGCCGAAAGGGCTGACGGAAGACACAATCCGCTTCATCTCCGCCAAGAAAGATGAGCCGGAATGGATGCTGCAGTGGCGCTTGGACGCCTTCGAGCGCTGGAAGACGATGACCGAGCCAGACTGGGCGCGCGTGTCCTACGACAAGATCGACTATCAGGACATCTATTATTATGCGGCGCCCAAGGATTGGTCTGACGCGCCGAAGTCGCTGGACGAGGTCGATCCTGAGCTTCTGAAGACTTACGAAAAACTCGGCATCCCGCTGCGCGAGCAGGAAATCCTGGCCGGTGTCCGCAAACCGGTGGAGAACGAGCGCCGCGAAGAGGTGCGCGAGGAAGACCTTGCCGACAACGTCTACAAATCCGGCCGTGTGGCGGTTGATGCGGTGTTCGACAGCGTGTCCGTGGTGACGACCTTCAAAGAGGAGCTGGCGAAGGCTGGCGTGATCTTCTGCTCCATCTCGGAAGCGATCAAAGAGCATCCGGAACTAGTGAAGAAATACATGGCGTCCGTCGTGCCGGTCTCCGACAATTATTTCGCCACGCTGAACTGCGCCGTCTTCACCGATGGCTCGTTCGTCTACGTGCCGAAGGGCGTGCGCTGCCCGATGGAACTGTCGACCTACTTCCGTATCAACGAGATGAACACGGGCCAGTTCGAACGCACACTCATCATCGCGGAAGAAGGTTCCTACGTCTCCTATCTGGAGGGCTGCACTGCACCTCAGCGCGATGAAAACCAATTGCACGCCGCCGTGGTTGAACTGGTCGCCATGGACGATGCGGAGATCAAATACTCTACCGTTCAGAACTGGTATCCCGGCGACGAGGACGGCAAGGGCGGCATCTACAATTTCGTCACCAAGCGTGGCGATTGCCGCGGCAAGAATTCCAAGATTTCCTGGACCCAGGTCGAAACTGGTTCCGCAGTGACGTGGAAATACCCTAGCTGCATCCTGCGCGGCGACGGCTCGCAGGGCGAGTTCTACTCCATCGCAGTCTCAAACGGCATGCAGCAGATTGATAGCGGCACGAAGATGCTGCATCTGGGTAAGAACACCACAAGTCGCATCATCTCCAAGGGCATTTCGGCGGGCCGTTCGTCCAACACTTATCGCGGGCAGGTGAATGTCGGCCGCAAGGCGGACGATGCGCGCAACTTCACCCAATGCGACAGCTTGTTGATCGGCGACCGCTGCGGCGCACACACCGTGCCCTATATCGAAACGAAAAACGCCACGAGCCAGTTGGAGCATGAGACAACGACGTCGAAAATTTCCGACGACCAGCTCTTCTACTGCCTCCAACGCGGCATCCCCGAAGAAGAGGCCATCGCGCTGATCGTGAACGTGGTCGTGATAGAGGTGATCCAGGAACTGCCGATGGAATTCGCGGTCGAAGCGCAGAAGCTGATCGGGATCTCGCTGGAAGGGAGTGTGGGTTGATGGATGAAAGCTCACTGGAACAGGAGTTCCTAGATCTTCCATCTGACCCAAATGCGGCATTGGTTCAATTTTTCAAGCGGATGAACGAAAGGCTGGATGCAGGGGCTTATAGTGAGAGTGAGTACGTCCTCGCTATGGAGACATTTATCGAGGTTTATGCACCTGCAGATTTGGTCGTTCGTCGTTTTTCTTCAGAAAAAATTTCGATTGATGATATCTCTGCGAAATACTTTAACTCTTATATTAGCGAGCTTCGGAAGGTGTGTTTAGTTGAACAGATCAGGCTGTCCAAAGCAAATTCCATGGCTGTATTCGAATACATTAGAATACAGAAAGAATTTAAATTAGAAATCCGTGACCTTGTGGAAAAAGTAAAGGAAAAGATCGAAAATAGTGAGGTTGAATTGGATAAAAAAGACAGTCTGATGAAAAAGTTGAATCATTTTCTGCACGAGCTGGATCAGAGCAGAACGCGGATCGCGGCGTTTTCTGCTGCGTCCATACAACTTGCGTCCGCTACAGGTTCGGTCGCGAAGGAACTTGAACCGGCTGTAGGGCTGATGGAACGGATACGTAAACTACTGGGAACAGGTTCTGAAGATAATCCGCAATTGATTTGGGAGGCCCGCAAACAAATTGAGGGGCCGAGAAAACAGCTTGAGGATCATTATTCGGAGTAAAACGAAGCGGCGGAACAGGAAGAACCAAAATGCTTGAAATCAAAAACCTCCACGTCCGCATTGCGGAAGATGAAACGGAAATCATTCGCGGGCTGAACCTCACCGTGAAAGCGGGTGAAGTGGCCGCGATCATGGGGCCGAACGGGTCGGGGAAATCGACGCTGTCCTACGTGCTATCCGGCAAAGAGGACTACGAGGTCACCGAAGGGTCGATCACCTATAATGGTGAAAACCTGTTGGAAATGGACGTGGCCGAACGCGCCGCTGCCGGTGTGTTCCTCGCGTTTCAGTACCCAGTGGAGATCCCGGGGGTCCCCACTATGACTTTCCTAAAAGAGGCGATGAACGCCCAGCGCAAACAGCGTGGCGAAGATGAGTTGACCACCCCGGATTTCATCAAACGCGTTCGCGCTGCGGCGAAAGACCTGCATATCGACTTCGACATGCTGAAACGCCCGGTGAATGTCGGCTTCTCCGGTGGTGAGAAGAAGCGTGCGGAAATCCTGCAGATGGGTCTGCTGGAGCCAAACCTTTGCGTGCTGGACGAGACCGACTCGGGCCTCGATATCGACGCGCTGAAGATCGTGTCTGACGGCGTCAACCACCTGCGCGACCCAAACCGCGCGGTCATCGTCATCACCCACTACCAGCGCCTGCTTGACCACATTGTGCCGGACACCGTGCACGTCTTGTCAAAGGGCAAAATCGTCAAATCAGGCGACAAGGACCTGGCGCTGGAACTGGAAGAGAAGGGCTACGCCGATATCATCGCGGCGGCAGCGTGAACGTCATGAACGCACATTCCCCCCGCATCCTCACAGAGGCCGAAACCGCGCTGATCGATGCTGTCGCGCGCTCGTCTTTCGACGGCGATACCCAGGTGCGCAAGGCTGCCGTCGACATTATTGAAAAGAGTGGATTGCCCACGCGGCGCGTCGAATATTTTCACTACACCGATCTGCGCGCTCTGCTGAAGGGTGATTTCCAACCTGCCGAGCGCGTGTCGGAGAACGTCGCGCGCGACGCTGGAAAACCCTATCCGCGTCTCGTTTCCGACGCCTGCGTGCTGCATTTCCGCGACGGTCATTATCACGATTTTGGTGAGGAATTGCCGGACGGTGTGACGGTGAAGGCCGGATTGCCGGACGCGCCAAAGGGCGACACGCTTGAAGACGCGACCTCGCTTGTGAACACGGCGGTCGCCATCGGCGGCGTTTCACTGACAATCGCCGACAACACCGAAGTCGACCGTGTGGTGGGTCTTGCCCATGCGCAGACGGGCGTTGCTACCACCGCTTCCGGCACACGCCTTGCCATTGAGGCTGGCGCTGGCTCCACCGCCACGCTGATCGAGCGCGCCTGCGGGCCGGACGGCAACGGCTATCTCAACTCGTCCGATGTCGACATCACCATCGGCGAGGGCGCGGTGTTGACCTATGTGCTGTCCATCGAAGAGGGCGACGCCGCATCCCGGCTCGGCCGCATCTCGGTCGATCTGGCAAAAGACGCCCGCATTAACCTCTTCATCCTCAACGCTGGCGGCAAATTGGTGCGGCAGGAATTGGTGTTCGATTGCCGGGGCGAGGGCGGCCACGTGGAAATCGCAGGCATCAATCTCGTCGGCGACGAAAGCCATATCGATGTCACCTCCACGATCACTCACCATGTGCCAAACACGACCGCGAACGAGCTGTTCCGTAACGTCTGCACCGGTCGTGGTCGCGGCGTGTTCCAGGGCCGTATCAACGTTGCCCAACCCGCGCAGCTGACAGACGCGCAGATGGCGTGCAACACGTTGCTGCTCTCGGATAATTGCGATTTCTCCGCCAAGCCTGAGCTCGAAATCTTCGCCGATGACGTGCAATGCGCCCACGGCGCCACCGTCACCGATTTGGAAGAGAGCTATCTCTTCTACCTCATGGCCCGCGGCATTCCCGAAGCCCGCGCCCGCCGCTTGCTCATCAAGGCCTTCGTCGCAGAAGCCTTCGAGCCGATGGAGGACGAAGGTCTCGAGCAAGCGTTGGAAGCACGGATTGACGATTGGTTGGATAGCAATGTCTAACATCGGGGCAGGAGGACCCACCGGCATCGAAATCGACCACTGCGTCGTCAATGTGGGTGACTGGGAGGTCGCGCGCGACTTCTACACTCGCGTTATGGGCGGCCGGGCGATCGAGGTGAATGGCGGCTATGTCTTCCGCTTTGGCGACCGGCAACTGAACTGCCACGGGCCGAACAAGTTCGCTGAGCCAAGGGCGAAAGACCCGGTCCGCCCCGGCAACAGCGATCTCTGCTTCGTCTGGCCCGGCCCCATCGCTGCGGCAATCGCCCATCTGGAAGAGCAGGGCGTGGACGTCGAAATGAGGCCGGTGACACGCTTTGGTGGCCGTGGTGAAGGCACCAGCGTCTATTTTCGCGATCCTGACGGATCGCTGATGGAGTTCATGTCGTATGACAGTTGAAACCTACCCAATTGACCGCATTCGTGCGGATTTCCCAATCCTCGCGCGTGAGGTACATGGCAAGCCGCTCGTTTATCTCGATAACGGCGCGTCAGCCCAGAAACCGACGCAGGTGTTGAATGCCGTGCGCGATGCCTATGAGAATGAATACGCCAACGTGCATCGCGGCCTGCATTTCCTGTCAAATGCGGCAACGGATGCGTTCGAAGCCGCGCGGGGCAAAGTGGCGAAATTTCTCAACGCGCCGTCCGACAACAACATCGTCTGGACCAGCGGCACGACTGACGCAATCAACCTCGTTGCCTATGGTTGGGCCATGCCGCGCATCGAGCCGGGCGATGAGATCGTGCTGTCGATTTTGGAACATCACTCCAACATTGTGCCTTGGCATTTCCTGCGGGAGCGCCACGGCGCTGTCCTGAAATGGGTGGATTGCGATGAAAGCGGTGCAGTGTCGCTGGAGGCCGTCGAAGCCGCTGTCACGGACCGCACGAAGCTGATCGCAATCACCCATATGTCCAATGTCACGGGCGCAATGCTGCCGATCACCGATATCTGCGCCATGGCGCGCGAACGCGGCATCCGCACCATGATCGACGGGTCCCAAGGCGCGGTGCACATGCCGGTGGACGTGCAGGCGCTTGGCTGCGATTTCTACTGCATCACAGGTCATAAACTCTACGGCCCCTCCGGCATCGGTGCCCTCTATGGCACCGCGGAGGTGCTGGAAGAAACGCAGCCCTTCAAAGGCGGCGGCGAGATGATTCTCGACGTGACCATGGACGATGTCACCTACAACGATCCGCCACACCGTTTCGAGGCGGGCACACCGCCCATCGTGCAGGCCATCGGGCTGGGCGCTGCGATCGATTATATTGAAAGTATTGGACGCGAGGCGATTGCCGAGCATGAAAACGATCTGCGCGACTACTGCCGCGAGCAGCTGCATGGCATCAACGCGCTGAAGATCATCGGTGATACGCCGGACAAGGGAGCGATCTTTTCCTTCGAGATCGAGGGCGTTCACGCCCATGATGTGTCCATGGTGATCGACCGCTCGGGCGTCGCCGTGCGGGCCGGCACCCATTGCGCGCAACCGCTGATGAAGCGCTTTGGCGTAACATCCACCTGTCGCGCCAGCTTCGGCCTCTACAATACCCGCGAAGAAGTGGATATATTGGTGGCGAGTTTGGAGAAGGCACGAAAGTTCTTCGCATGACCGAGCAGACCACCAGCACCACGCCAGACCACTTGCGCGACGACCTGTTGCCCGAAGGCGGACCGCATGTGCCGAATGTCACCGATGGAAATGTGACGGCGATTTCCGATGAGGAATTGCAGCGATTGACCCACGACATCATCGCGGCGCTGAAAACGGTCTATGATCCGGAAATTCCGTCCGACATCTACGAAATCGGCCTCATCTACCGCATCGATATCGACGATAATCGCATGGTGGACATCGACATGACGCTCACTGCCCCTGGCTGTCCGGTCGCGGGTGAGATGCCCGGCTGGGTGGAAAACGCGGTCAGCCCTGTTGAGGGCGTCTCCGGCGTCAACGTCAATATGGTTTTCGACCCACCTTGGACCCCGGAACGCCTGTCGGAAGAAGCGCAAATCGCGCTTGGCTGGTATGTTTGAATCCTTCACCTTTGCCGCCTATCTTGTGCGGTAAGGAGAGTCGCAATGTCCCGTTTTGCTGTCATCACCCTGACCGATCCCGCCATCGAGCGGGTAGCTGAGATTGTTGAAAATGCCGAGGATGCCAAGGGTATCCGCATCGGTGTGAAGAATGGCGGCTGCGCTGGCATGGAATACACCGTCGATCTGGTAACTGAGCCAGATCCGAAAGATGATTCTGTTGCTGCTGGTGACCATACGGTGTTCATCGCACCGCAGGCTGTATTGTTTCTGCTGGGGACGCAGATGGACTACGAGGTTACCAAACTGCGCTCTGGCTTCGTGTTCAATAACCCCAACCAGACGTCGGCCTGCGGCTGCGGTGAGAGTGTAACGCTTGTACCCGCTACACCACCCGCGATGGAAGATGCGTAGACAGTCTTGCAGAACTCGCTTGTCTACACAGCGCCACATCGCTGTAAGCGATGTAATTTCGATAACCAAATCAAAGGGTGACAGATCATGACCGGTGTCGGTTGGTTCATGACCATTATCATCGGCGGGATCGCCGGTTACATCGCGGAAAAAATCATGAAGGCCGATATGGGCGTGTTCGCCAATATCGGCATCGGCATCCTTGGTGCCGTCGTGCTGAACTTCTTGCTCAGCCTGCTGGATATTTACACAGGTGGCGGCATTCTCATTCAGGGCACCGTGGCTGTTATTGGGGCATGCCTGCTCATCTGGGCCTATCGCGCGATCAAGGCCCGATAAACGCTGACTAAATAAGGGGGCCATTTGGTTACGCTGCTGGACACAATCTCGGCCAAACGGCCGAGGCATCCTGAAAAAGAGCACCGCCCGGACCAGCCGGCCGCGCCGAAGCGACCGGACTGGATTCGTGTTCGCGCGTCCAATTCCCCCGTCTACCAGGAAACGCGCGAGATCGTAACGAGCAAGAAGTTGGTCACGGTCTGCGAAGAGGCGGGTTGCCCGAATATTGGTGAGTGCTGGTCGAAGAAGCACGCCACCATGATGATCATGGGCGAGATCTGCACCCGCGCTTGCGCCTTTTGCAATGTACGCACCGGCAGGCCGGATGCGCTGGACGGTGGCGAGCCGCAGCGCGTGGCGGAAGCGGTCGCGCAGCTCGATCTGAACCATGTCGTCATCACATCTGTCGATCGTGACGATCTCGACGATGGCGGCGCAGGGCATATTGCCGACACGATCCTGGCGATCCGCGAGGCATCGCCGCGCACGACGGTGGAAGTCCTGACGCCTGACTTCCTGCGCAAGGATGGTGCTCTGGAAATCGTTGTCGAAGCGAAGCCGGATGTCTTCAACCACAATATCGAGACGGTACCGGGCCGCTATCTGACGGTGCGCCCCGGTGCGCGCTACTATCACTCGCTGCGATTGCTGGAGCGGGTAAAAGAGCTCGATCCATCCATGTTCACAAAATCTGGCCTCATGGTTGGCTTTGGGGAAACCCGCAACGAAGTGTTGCAGCTGATGGATGATCTTCGTGCGGCACGGGTCGATTTTCTGACGGTCGGGCAGTATCTGCAGCCGACGAAAAAGCACCACAAGATCGACCGCTACATCACACCGGAAGAGTTCAAGTCATACGAGACAGCGGCCTATGCCAAGGGCTTTTTGCTGGTCTCCTCCAGCCCGCTGACGCGTTCAAGCTATCATGCTGACGAGGACTTTGCCCGCCTGCGCGTGGCACGGGACAAGCAGATCGCCTGAAATGCCGCAATTCGAGAAGCATCACCCTGTCGCCCACTCGGCGGACGACATGTTCGACCTTGTGGCGGATATCGAGAGATATCCGGAATTTGTGCCGCTTTGCCAAGAGCTCACCATTCGCCAGACGCGCGAAAAGGCTGGTCGGGAGATACAGGTTGCCGATATGACGGCGGGCTATAAAAAGGTGCGCGAGAGCTTTACCTGCCAGGTGGTTCTCAACCGCGAGACGCGGGAGATTCAGGCCAGCTACATTGACGGCCCGTTCAAATATCTCGACAACCGTTGGCGATTTGAGCCTGAAGGCGATGACCGCTGCATCGTGCATTTCTCCCTCGACTACGAGTTCAAGAGCCGCGCGCTGCAGATGTTAATGGGCTCGATGTTCGACCGCGCCTTCGGCAAATTCGTGCAGGCCTTTGAAGAACGGGCGGACGACCTTTACTGTGAAGGCGCTGCTTTTAGCTGATCGTGCAGCATCTCCAGCGCAACTTCGACCGTGCGCTCACGAATGTCCGACCGCTCGATCAAACCTTCCTCATCGAAGCGGCATTGCTTCACGGCTATCTCACCGCCTTCAAAACCGGCCGCGATATAGACGAGGCCCACTGGCTTCTCGTCGCTGCCGCCGCCAGGGCCCGCAACGCCTGTGACCGCCACAGCTAGCGTTGCGCGCGAATTGACCAGTGCGCCCGCAACCATCGCTGTTACCACGTCCTCGCTCACGGCTCCGTGCTTCGCGATCAGATCGGGCGAAACGTCAAGCATCTCGATCTTGGCGTCGTTGGAATAGGTGATGAACCCGCGATCCACTACGGCCGACGACCCCGCTATATCGGTCATTGCCGCAGCGATCATGCCGCCTGTGCAGCTTTCCGCTGTTGCGATCATGATGCCTTTGGGTTTGGCGGTGTCCAATACTGACGCTGCGTCACCACTCATGTCGTTTCTCCAAACACCACAGTTGCGGTGGCAAGCGCAACCATGCCTTCTTCGCGTCCTATGAACCCGATACGTTCATTTGTGGTCGCTTTCACTGAAATACGGGAACGGTCCACGGCTGTAATGGTTGCCATGGCATCGCGCATCGCATCGCGATGGGGGCCGATTTTCGGGCTCTCGCAGACCAGTGTCACGTCCATGTGGGTGATGGTGCCAGCGGCCTGCTGGACGAGGTTGATGGCATGGGCAAGGAATTGATCAGATTTCGCGCCTTTCCATTTCTCGTCGCTGGGTGGGAAATGCGAGCCTATATCGCCATCGGCAATCGTGGCGAGCAGCGCGTCGGTGAGGGCGTGCAGTCCGACATCTGCATCGGACTGACCGCTCAAACGATGGGTATGTGGAATTTCAACCCCACAGAGCCAAATGCTATCGCCAGGGACAAGTTGATGCGTGTCGTAGCCGTGGCCTACTCGGACATCTGGCACGGCAAACATAGCCTCGGCACGCGCCATGTCATCGGCGGTGGTCAGTTTCGTGTTCACGGCGTCTCCTTCAACGGCAATAACCTGGTGCCCGGCTGCCCGCATAAGTGAGCTGTCATCGGTGAAATGTGTTTCGCCGCTTTCATGTGCTGAATTGTGAGCGGCGTAGAGACGTTGGAATGCAAATCCTTGCGGCGTCT
>JBCCRF010000039.1:0-14303 GCA_039208305.1 Pseudomonadota bacterium | reverse complement strand
AAGGGCGCCGGGCGTGTCGGTCTGGCAGTTTCTTGCGCCCATTTGCATTGCAGCAGCCGTCGTCGGATTGCTTATGGGGCTGGTCTACAACCCCCTGTCCCTTCGTTTGCAGGATACGTCGCTCACGCTGGAAGGTGCCGTGTTCGCCAAGAAATCCGGTGCCTACACGCCAGACGGCGTGAACTACAACACCTGGGGGCGGATCGCCCGCCCGGAAGGCGATATGGTCATCCGCTCGGCCGTCTCCGCCAACCGGGGCAAGAACCTGTCAGGTGTCTCGGTCTATCTGTTCGACAGGGACGGAAACCCGGAACAGCGCATCGATGCGGCCTCAGCGAGCTTCGCAGCGGAAACGACCGGCGAGAATGCGCTGCCCAACCGCTTTGTCCTCAACCGTGCCAGTGTTCTGGAACCCGGCAAGGAGCCGCAGGTCGTCACCTTCATGACCATCCCTGTTTCCATCACCGAGGAACTGCTGGAAATCCGCCAAACGAGCCCCGAACGGGTCAGCTTCTGGGAACTTGACGAACAGGCGGAATTGGCCGAACGCGCGGTACGCCCACCTGAGCCATTTCAGACCCGATGGCACTCCATCCTGGCGCTGCCATTGCTGTTTGTTGCCATGGTGTTACTTGCGGGCACCGTTTCATTAACATTCGCACGATTTGGGCTGGACGGTAAGCGCATACTGGCTGGCATCGTGGCCGGTTTCGTGCTGTATGTTTTGACGAAATTAGTGGTGACTTTCGGCAGCAACGGACTGGTGACCCCAGTGGTTGCGGCATGGTCGCCCGCAATGGTGGGAAGTCTCATTGCGATCACGGTGCTGCTGCATCAGGAGGACGGCTAGATGAACGCCGCTCCTAGCCATAGGCATGTCCGCGCTCCCCTCAAGGCGCAACGAACACTCGCGTCTGCTGCCAGGTTACTGTTGCTATCGTCGGCGCTCGTCGTCGCCCCCGTCCTGCCAACTTTGAAATCCGTCAATTCCGCCCACGCACAAACCTTCCGCCAGACGGACCCGAACGCCCAGCTTCTGCTGAAAGCGGACGAACTCATCTACGACAACGACAATGAGATCGTCACCGCACGAGGCAACGTGCAGATGGACTATGACGGTTACAACGTCGTCGCCGACCGCGTGTCCTACAACCAGAAAACACGGCGGGTGAAAGCTTTCGGCAACGTCGAAATTCTGGAGCCGGACGGGAACCGCATCTTTGCCGACGAGATCGACCTCACCGACGATTTCGGCGACGGCTTCGTCAACGCGCTGCGCGTGGAAACCCCAGACAACACACGCTTCGCTGCCGAAAGCGCCGAGCGGTTTGCCGGGCAGAAGACGGTGTTCAATCATGGCGTCTACACAGCGTGTGAGCCGTGCAAGGAACGTCCCGACAGAGCGCCTATCTGGCAGATTAAGGCTGAGAAAGTCATTCTGGACGGCGTGGAGAAGACCGTTACATACCGCAATGCGCGGTTTGAACTGTTTGGCGCGCCCATCGCGTTTCTACCATATTTCCAGCACGCCGATCCTTCGATCAAACGTAAGAGCGGCTTTCTCGTACCGCGCGCTGGCTATCGCAGCGATCTGGGGGCGTATTACGAACAATCCTATTTCTGGGTCACCAGCCCGTCCACCGACCTCACATTTACCGGCACCTACTACAACCAGCAGGGTTTTCTGGCGCAAGCCGAATGGCGTCATCAGCTGGAAAACGGTGACTACAACATCAAGATCGCCGGTATCGATCAGCAGGCCCCGGAAAAGTTCAGCCCTGGTGTCGCGGATAGGGATGAGACCACCCGCGGACTAATCGCCACCAACGGACGGTTTACCATCAATCCGCGCTGGGCCTTTGGCTGGAACCTTCTGGCTCAAAGCGACAGCAATTTCGCCCGCACCTATGACATTGAGGGGCTGTCGGACCAGAAGATTACGAACCAAATCTACCTGACGGGTCTCGATAAACGCAGTTATTTCAATCTCGCCGCAAAGCAGTATCTGGTTCAGAACGACACGATCGTGGGGACCGGCGATGCGTTCTCGTTTGAAAGTCAGCAGCCCACCGTTCTGCCGGTCTTCGACTACAACACCGTACGTGACGACGAATTCTTAGGCGGCGAGTTCAAGCTGGACGTTAACGTTACGGCTATGGACCGTAACGTGTTGGACACGACCGCACAGTCAGCCACGCTTGTCGGCGACCCGCGCGTCAATGGCATCAACGGTGAAACACTTCGCATCAGTGCCGACTTGAGCTGGCAGAAGGAAATCGAGACGACCTTCGGCTTGGTCGTTACGCCCATGGCATCGCTGCGCGGTGATTTCATGGAAGCGACCGGCCAGGCTACCAAACCGGGAGTCGCGACAGGCGCGACATTCGACCGTGGGGACGCGTCACGCTTCCTGCCGACCATCGGTGTGGAAGCCCGATATCCCCTGCTCGTAACGGCCGAAACCTCCACCCATGTGTTTGAGCCGATAGCGCAGGTCTTCCTGCGACCGGAGCTTGGCTACACCGGAACCCGGCCAAACGAAGATGCCCAAAGCTTGGTGTTCGACTCTTCTACACTGTTCCAGCGTGATAAGTTTTCCGGGTATGACCGGATCGAAGATGGCAGTCGCGCGAATATCGGCCTGCGATATTCCGGCATTTTCGGGAATGGCCTGACCGTGGATGGCCTCGTCGGCCAGAGTTACGTTCTGGGAAGTCACAACCCGTTTGCCCGCGAAGATGACCTCACCAACACCGGCGAAGAGTCCGGTCTCGAAAGCGATACATCCGACTACGTTGTCGGATTGTCCATCGGCGGACGGTCCGGTTGGACCGTCGGCACCCAAGGGCGCTTCGATCACGGTGACTTCGATCTGAACCGTGGCGAAATCGAAGCCAGCTATCGCGATTCATGGGGCAGGGTTTTTGGCAGCTACACCTATATTGCAGCTCAACCTGACTATGCGTTCCCCGAAAACCGCAGTCAGATTGGTGCAGGTGCGACGCTGAAATTCAATGACAATTGGAGCGCTACTGCCAAGGTCACGTACGATCTTCAGGATCACGCCGTGGTCAGCGACTCGCTGCTGCTGTCTTATATTGACGAATGCCTGACATTCTCCGTGGCCTTCTCAGAGCTGAGATCGACCCTGCCAAATTCTGAGCCTGAAAGAACGCTGACATTCAAAATCGCGTTGCGCACGCTCGGTGAATTCCAGCAGTCGGTCAGCGAAGACGTGTTGAACGACTTTATCGACGAATAAACACCATGAACGCGCCGTAATTTGCCGCCAGACGTCCGAACGGGGACACCGATAACTGCCGGACGGGATATTTTGGCGCAGTCAGTGGGCGAGAGGGGCCTTCAGGCCAAAATGAGTATGATAGTATCGAAGATATCTGTACCGCTGATGACTATAATGCTGGCGACGCTTGCTCTCGCCGGCTGTAACGGTTCCGGTAGCTCTACCAGCACGTCCGCCCTTCAGCAGCCCGCACCAACCGAGCCGACAGTTGTCGGTGCACCGCAAATGGCCACGATTAACAAGCGCGGCGGCACCCGCATTGCTGTCTTGGTCAACGACACGCCCATCACCAGCAACGATATCGCGCGACGTGCCAAGTTCGTGCGCCTGCGCCGCATCAAGGGAAACGCCACGACGGTCGCGACCAACGAATTGATTGATGAAGCCATCAAGATGAAGGAAGCGCGACGCATCGGTGCTGTCGCATCCGACGCAGAGGTGGACGCAGCCTACGGACGCTTCGCCAAAGGTAACCGTTTGAGCCAGTCCCAACTCGCCCAAGTGCTGAACCGCAGCGGCACGACCGTTCGCGGTTTCAAAGAATACATCCGCGCATCCCTCTCGTGGCAGCGCGCAGTTGGAGGGCGCATGCGTGCGGAGGCTTCCGGTAGCGGTGGAACCGCTCAGAAGTCGAAAGGCCCACGTTTTCTGTCGCCAAAAGGCACGCAGGGCGAAAAAGAAGGCGAATACACGCTGCAGCAGATCATCTTTGTCGTTCCAAGTGACAAGCGCGGTCAGCTGTCAGCACGCCGCGCACAGGCCACACGCTTCCGTGGTCAACTCAACGGCTGCACCAATGCACGCCAGCTGGCCCAGTCGGTACGCGACGTATCGGTGCGCGACCGCGGGCGTTTGCTGGAATCCCAGCTCCCGCCACAATGGGCAAAGGAGATCAAGGCCACGGCGCAAGGCGGCGTGACCCGCACCAAAGACACCGAGCGTGGTGTCGAGATGCTGGTGGTCTGCCGAAAGCGTGAAGTGCAGGCGGCAACGTCCGCCAGTTCCGCCGATCTGTTCGGCGGTGAGAACTTTGAAGAGCAGCAATCCGCAACTGAAAAGAAATACCTGGCCGAGTTGAAAGAGCGCGCGACAATCGTCCGCCGCTGATCATGAGTGCCAAGAACGATTTGCCCCTGGCGGTTTCCATAGGCGAGCCCGCCGGCATCGGGCCCGACGTGCTCTTGCGCCTCGTCGCTTCAGGAACAGAACTCCCTCCCCTCTTCGTTTTCGCGGACCCCGCACAGTTGTCGGCGCGTGCTGGGACGCTCGACCTCGAGTTGTCCATTGTCGAGCACGATGCAGATGCTCCGGTGGACCAACACACAGGCGTTCTGCATGTCGTTGCCCTCAAAAACGCCCACAGCGAACGTCCAGGCGTTGCGGAAACGCATAATGGTGCGGGCGTCATCGAAGCCATTGATTGCGCGGTCGATGCCGTGAGAACGGGAATAGCGCGGGGCATGATCACGCTACCGATCAACAAGAAGTCGCTTTACGACGCGGGCTTTCGCCATCCCGGCCACACCGAATATCTGGGCGAACTGGCCGCCGGCTTTCACGGCATTAACACTCCAGTGCGTCCAGTGATGATGCTCGCCGGACCGGAGTTGCGGGCCGTGCCTGTAACGATCCACATACCGCTGGTCGATGTTCCTGCTTCGCTTACGTTGCAGGAAATTATAGAGACCGTCACAATCACCAATGCTGATCTGATATCACGCTTCGGCATCGCATCACCGCGTATTGCCGTTTCCGGGCTCAATCCACACGCAGGTGAGAATGGCGCGATGGGAACCGAGGATCGCGACATCATCGCGCCCGCCATTGCCGAACTTCGGGCGACGGGGATCGATTGCTGGGGTCCCCTGCCCGCCGACACCATGTTCCACGCACCTTCGCGACAGAACTACGATGCAGCCGTGTGCATGTATCACGATCAGGCGCTCATTCCAGCCAAGGCACTTGCCTTTGATGAGACCGTCAACGTCACACTCGGCCTGCCTTTCGTGCGCACCTCCCCTGATCACGGCACGGCTTTCGATGTGGCGGGCACCGGAAAGGCCAATCCAGCCAGCACCCTGGCCGCCATTCGCATGGCTGACGAGATGAGCCGCAATTTCTCGGCCGCGTCTTGAGCCATATTGATGACCTACCGCCGTTACGCGATGTGATCGAGCGCCATGGGCTGGCGACGAAAAAGTCGCTCGGCCAGAATTTCCTGCTCGATCTCAACATCACGATGAAAGTCGCCCGTGCGGCAGGCGATTTGACAGGCCACACCGTGCTGGAAGTCGGCCCTGGCCCGGGAGGATTGACCCGTGCGCTTCTTGCCAGTGGCGCCCAACACGTCGTCGCCATCGAGCGCGACAGCCGCTGCATTCCAGCGCTTCAGGAAATCGCCGAAGTTTACCCCGGACGACTGACCGTCATCGAAGGCGATGCGCTCTCGCTGGACCATGAACAGGTGGTGTCAGATCTGGGCATTGATGGTCCCATCAAGATCGCCGCCAACTTGCCCTATAACATCGCAACGCCGCTTTTCACGGGCTGGATTGGCCGCAAAGCATGGCCGCCTTTCTGGGATGGAATGGCGCTGATGTTCCAGAAGGAAGTCGCTCTGCGCATTTGCGCAGAACCCGGTGACAAGGCTTGGGGTCGTCTAGGTGTGCTGGCCGGTTGGCGCAGCCATGCTGCCATCGCTTTCGACCTGTCGCCGCAGGCTTTCTGGCCGCCGCCAAAAGTCACCTCGTCGGTCGTCATGGTACAACCGCGCAAGGAGCCGTTGCCTGTCAGTCTGGCGAACCTCGAAAAGATCACGCAGGCCGCCTTCGGCCAGCGCCGCAAGATGCTGCGTCAAAGCCTGAAAGGCGTGGATGGTGTTCACCGCCTTGCAATCACCGGGATCGAAGGCACCAAGAGGGCCGAGGAACTCGCGGTGGAAGACTTCGTGGCACTGGCCAACGCCGGTCAATCCTGACCAAGGAGACCTTGCACGAAATCGGTCACAGCGATCAAACGGCGGTCGCGGGACAGACGCTCAGCGCGCAGAATTGCTTTCACATCGCCAAAGCACTTGTCCAGATCATCGTTCACCAGCGGGTATTGATACTCCGTCCAATGCTCCATTTCCTTACGTGCGTTTTGCAGCCGTCGGTCGATAATTTCGGGTGAGTCTTCCGCTCTCCGCTCTAGCCTTGCTCGCAATTCTTCCATGCTCGGCGGAAGGATGAAGACCGACACGATATCGGCACGAACGGCTTCGAACATTTGCCGCGCGCCCTGCCAGTCGATGTCGAAGAGCATGTCCTGCCCCTTGTCCATCGCCTCCTGCACTGGACCCATGGGCGTGCCGTAGAAGTTGCCATGCACCTGCGCCCATTCAAGCAGCCGGCCATTGTCGCGCATGTCAAGGAATTCTTGCTCGGAGACGAAATGATAATCCTTGCCGTCGATCTCACTGCCCCTGCGCGCGCGTGTGGTAACGGATACGGAGAGCGACAGGTCAGCATCGTCACGCAACAGATTGCGGGCGATCGTGGACTTCCCAGCGCCAGAAGGCGACGAAAGCACGAGCATGAGGCCACGGCGTAACATGGGCTGGAGGGCCGGATTGGAGTCCGCACGTGGCGGGACAACACCGGAACTTGTCGAACGATCAGAGGGCGACGAATCGGACACAGACTGACCCTAGGAAGCAACACACGGCCAACCCTGTTCCATCGCCAACAACCGTTCAAGCGGAACAGTTCTTCGCGAACAGACTAGGTGTTGAAATTCAAGGCGAAACGAGCGCCACGCTCAGAGCATGTCCTTCTCCGATGGGCACACTGTCGCTTTTGCTTGCGCTCAAGCTGTGGGTCTGGCGGCCTTCGCTACGTTCGTGCAGCGCACCGTCATTCGCCGCTCCGCTTGCCGTGCGCAGGTCCTGCACATGCCTCCCTCGAGTTTCAAATCGAGTTCAACTCGCTCTAGTTAGAACTCGTCTCACCCTCGCTTGCTGCTGCCTCGGCTTCCCGTCGCCGCTCGGCTTCGATCCGTCTCCACTTGCGCACGTTTGCATTGTGCTCATCCAGTGTCTTGGCAAAGGCATGACCACCGGTTCCATCAGCAACGAAAAAGAGATCATCTGTCTCCAGTGGATTAGCCACAGCCTCCATTGAGGCTCGACCCGGATTGGCGATTGGCGTCGGTGGCAAACCATTGATCTGATAGGTGTTGTAAGGTGTTGAACGGTCCAGTTCCGAACGGCGCAACCCGCCGCGATCCTTGGGTTTTCCCTGCCCGCCCCAGATGCCGTAGATCACCGTTGGGTCGGTCTGCAATCGCATTCCACGGCGCAGCCGGTTGATAAAGACGGAGGCGACATGCGGGCGCTCCGAGCCAATACCCGTTTCCTTCTCCACGATGGAAGCGAGGATCACCAGCTCTTCGGGTGACTTCAGCGGCAAGTTGGGCGCTCGGCTGTTCCAGATGTCGCGCAGCACTTTTTGCTGTGCATCCTTCATGCGCACCACCAGCTGATCGCGGGTATCCCCCTTCTGGATAGCATAGGTGTTGGGCAGCAGGCTGCCCTCTGCCGGGATGTCCGGAACGTCGCCGGTCAGGCGCTCATCGGTGGCGATGCGCTCCATGATTGCAAAGGAAGTCCAGCCTTCTGGGAAGGTAATGTTGCGCGCAATCGCACGGCCTTCTGTCAATTGCAGCATCACCTCCCGCATCGACATGCCGGGAGTGAACGCGAATTCACCTGCCTTCAGATCAGCACCCTTGCCCGCAGACTGAACCCCGCGCAGGAACACGCGAAGCGGGCCTTGGCGAGGGATGATGTTTTTCTCCTCTAGCCCCGGAATAATCGATGAGAAGGTCGCACCGCGCGGCACTTCGAATGTCGTGTCCTGATCCAGCGGCCCACGGGCCTCGAACTTCGTCTGACCGTACCAAATGGACCCGACGAAGAGCAGCGCACCGACGATCGCCAGCGTCAAAATGAAATTGAACAATCGCACCGTCATGCTTTTAGCAGAGCTGGAGCGACGGGCGCGCTTTGGCTCAGCGGCAGGTGGCAGTTCTTCTATGGGCTGCTGCTCGGCGGCGTCGCGATACTCATACACGGGCTCGGGACGCGGGGGCATCGGAGCGCGCGTTTCTTCACGCGGCTGCGCCTGCGGCGGCAGCGCATATTCCGAGCGCGCGCGATACCGACCATCGGCAGGTCTGGGCTGACGTCCAAATGGTGTGTCTCTATCGCTCAAGATGCTAACCGTTTTGTCGAAAATGATGAGCCGCACGAAGCGGTTCGCGGTTCGCTACCAAACAATTTCAATATGGCAGAACTGCGCGTCACCCGGCCCCTGCCCGCAGTCAATTATGCAACCTTAGTGAAGGCCAGTGCCGCATTCGTGCCGCCGAAACCAAAAGAGTTGGACAGGACTGTGGTCAGCTCCTTCGCCTTCGCCTCATGCGGCACGAGATCGACCTGCGTTTCGACGTCCAGATTGTCGAGGTTTAGCGTCGGCGGTATGATGTTGTCGCGCATCGCGAGCAGACAGAAGATCGCTTCGACGGACCCGGCAGCGCCCAGAAGATGGCCGATAGCCGACTTGGTGGACGACATGGAGAGTTTGGCCGCGTGGTCACCCACCAACCGCTCCACCGCGCCCAGTTCCATCGTGTCCGCCATGGTCGATGTGCCATGGGCGTTTACGTAGTCAATCTCGGAGGCATCCATGCCAGCTCGCTTCAGGCAGGCCTGCATGGCACGATAAGCACCCTCGTGATTCTCCGCCGGCGCGGTGATGTGGTAGGCGTCACCCGACAGGCCATAGCCAACGAGTTCGCCGTATATTTTGGCGCCGCGGGCCTTCGCGTGTTCGTATTCTTCGAGCACCACAATGCCGGCCCCCTCGCCCATAACGAAACCGTCACGGTCCGCGTCCCATGGGCGCGATGCCTTTTCGGGCTCGTCATTGTAAGACGTTGAGAGCGCCTTGCAGGCGGCGAAACCGGCGAGTGAAATGCGGCACACGGGCGACTCTGCACCACCGGCCACCATCACATCCGCATCGCCCAGCGCGATCATACGACCCGCATCACCGATGGCGTGAGCACCTGTGGAACAGGCGGTGACGACCGAATGGTTCGGCCCTTTCAGCCCGTGCATGATCGACACGTAACCGGAAGCGAGATTGATAAGACGCCCGGGAATAAAAAAAGGCGACACGCGGCGCGGCCCGCGCTCGGCCAGCAGCAGGGATGTTTGCTCAATGCCTTGTAAGCCGCCGATACCGGAACCGATCAGCGTCCCGGTCGCGCATTTTTCATCTTCCGTGGACGGGTGCCAACCGGCATCGTTCAGAGCCTGCGTTGCCGCTGAAATGGCGTAGACGATGAAAGGATCGACCTTGCGCTGCTCCTTCACCTCCATCCAGTCATCGGGGTTCCAGGCGTCCGGCTGGTCACCAAGGGGAATCTGACAGGCAATTTTTGCAGGCAGGTCATCAACCTGAAATTCGGTCACCTGCCGGGCGGAGCTTTTACCGGCCAGTATGTTGGCCCAACTGGATTCGGCTGTGCCACCGGCTGGCGACACCATTCCAATGCCTGTGACGACGACACGTCTCATGGGGATACCCGTTTGCGATTGGCTAGGTGCTTACCGCGCCGCACGGGACGCGGCATGGCCCGGGCGGCGGACGCGGAGACTTGCCCCGCATCCAACGCTCAGACAGAAGGCCTAGGCCTTATTTTTGTCGAGATAGTCGACCGCATCTTTCACGGTCTGGATCGTTTCGGCGGCATCATCGGGGATTTCCACGCCGAACTCTTCTTCAAAGGCCATGACGAGTTCCACGGTGTCGAGGCTGTCTGCACCGAGGTCATCGATGAAGGATGCGTTGGCCACAACCTTGTCAGCCTCAACGCCGAGATGCTCGACAACGATTTTCTTCACGCGTTCTTCGGTATCGCTCATGGTCTTCTCCGTTATCGCCCAGCGAAATGTTGGCCCTACCTAGTTAACGCCCCGCGACATATCAAGCGACAATCGCGGCTTATCGAACAAGGTCTGTGCACCGAAATCTCATCGGTTTTTGCCAGTTCCGGCGCCCCACGTCCGATATCCTTGTGCTGCCCGGCGAAAGGGCGTAGCGCGACGCAACTTACCACCGTCCGCCCCACTTCATGGATATCTATCAGCTTTCCGCCCTTGCAGCAGCGTTTTGCTGGGCACTGAACGGCCTCGTGTCGGCTGGACCATCAGGCCAGATGGGCGCCATGGCGTTCGTGCGCTATCGCCAGTGGGTGACGCTGGCGATGCTGCTCATCTTTATCGGCGCAACTGCGCTTGTGGGGCGCGAGGGGTTTGGCACGGTGGATGCAAACTGGTGGCCAACCATCATTCTGTCCGGCCTCATCGGCATCTTTCTGGGCGACAGTTTTCTGTTCATCACGCTCAACCGCCTCGGGCCGCGCCGCACGGCGATGCTGTTTTCCTGCAATGCGCCGATGACCGCCGTTCTGGGCTGGCTGGTGCTGGGCGAAGATCTCGTGGTCGGGGAATGGTTCGGCGTCGTACTTGTCACGATCGGCGTGATGCTCGCCATCGTTTACGGCAAGCGCAAGGATCAGCTGCACCATTGGGAAGACATCAAGGGCGCGCTATGGATGGGCGTAGCGTTCGGGCTTCTTGCGGCACTGGGCCAAGCGGTGGGTTCGCTCATCATCCGGCCCGTCATGCAATCGAGTGCCGACCCGGTCACGATCTCTGCCATGCGTGTCGGCGTGGCCGGTATATGCCTGTCGCTTGTTGGCCTTCTGCCGATCGCGGCCTTGAAAGCCAAAGTGCCGATGACACCGCGTCTGTTCGCCGTGGTCTGCCTCTCCGCCTTTCTCGCGATGGCGCTCGGAATGACCCTGCTGCTCTATGGCTTCAGCGGCGGCGAGACCGGCATCATCGCGACGCTATCCGCAACGACACCTGCTCTGCTTCTACCGCTCATCTGGCTCAAAACGGGCGAACGTCCAGCTGCTGGTGCCTTCGCCGGCGCTGCGCTCGTGGTCGTCGGCAGTGGCCTGATCTTTCAGGCTTGAAGCGAAGTATCAAACACGAGCAATGGACGTTCCCAACCTCTTGGGAACGGCTGGTGGCGAAGAGCCGCCCGGCGGGCAATCCCGCCGCGCCCCTCTTCAACGGAAATGGGCAGCGAAGGGCGAAGCCCGACAGCGTGAGCGCAAACCAAAAGCGATGCTTATAGCATCGCCATGCCGCCGTTCACGTGCAGCGTTTGGCCGGTCATGTAGGCGGACTCGTCGGACGCGAGATAGACGACGGCGGACGCAATCTCGTCTCCCGTGCCGAGACGCTTCGCCGGCACCTTCGCAAGGATCGTCTCCTTCTGCTTATCGTTCAGCGCGTCGGTCATCGGCGTTTCGATGAAGCCGGGCGCAATGCAGTTCACGGTGACGCCGCGCGAGGCGATTTCCTGGGCCAGTGATTTCGACATGCCGATCATGCCCGCCTTCGACGCGCAATAATTCGCCTGCCCCGGATTGCCCGTCACACCGACAACGGAAGTGATGTTGATGATGCGGCCCGTCTTGCGGCGCATCATCGGGTGAGTGACCTCGCGGGTCAGCTGGAAGGCGGCGCGCAGATTGACGTTCATCACCGCGTCCCAGTCCTCGTCCTTCATGCGCACGAAGAGACCGTCGCGGGTGATGCCCGCATTGTTGACGAGGATGTGCAGCCCGCCGAGTTCTTCCTCCGCCTTCTGGCCGAGTGCAGCAACGGCTTCGGGATCGGACATATTCGCTGGAAAGATGTGAACGCGGTCGCCCATCTCGTCAGCGATTTCTTTCAACCGCTCCTCACGCGTGCCGTGAAGACCCACGGTCGCCCCTTGAGCGTGAAGCGCTTTGGCGATGGAAACGCCGATGCCGCCGGAAGCACCGGTGACGAGGGCAGTCTTGCCGGTCAGATCGAACATGATGTGTCTCCGTGAAAAAGCGTCAGCCGAGTTGGGCGAGTGCGGGTGCGATATCGTCCGGGCCACCGATGGCGGTGCCCTCCATCGAGCGGTCGATGCGGCGCGCGAGCCCCGTCAGCACCTTGCCGGACCCGATTTCCCAGATGCGGTTCAGCGGGATGGCCGACATGTATTGAATGCTCTCGGCCCAGCGCACGCGGCCCGTTACCTGCGCCACGAGAGTGTCGCGAATGTCGTTCGGGTGCGAGATCGGTTCGGCCAACACGTTGCAGATCAACGGCACGATGGTGGGCTTGATCTCTACCTCCGCCAGCGCCTGTTCCATGCGCTCGGCAGCCGGTGCCATAAGGCTGGAATGGAACGGCGCCGAGACAGGAAGCGGCAGAGCACGTTTGGCACCGGCCTCCTTGCAGGCTTCCATCGCGCGGTCCACCGCTCCGGCATGACCGGAGATGACCAGCTGACCGCCGCCATTGTCGTTGGCGATCTGCACTTCGTCGTCGAGCTGGGAGGCTTCGGCACAGGCCTTCTCCACCGCTTCCTGCTCAAGACCGATTATCGCCGCCATCGCGCCCTTCCCCACCGGTACGGCGGCCTGCATGGCTTCACCACGGATACGCAGCAGGCGGGCGGTATCAGCAATACTGAGCGCCTTGGCTGCGGCCAGCGCGGAATATTCACCGAGGCTGTGACCGGCGACATAGCTCGCCCGCGTCACCTGAAAACCTTCGGACTCCATCGCCCGCAGCACGGCAAGCGACACCGCCATCAGCGCAGGCTGCGCGTTGGTGGTGAGCGTCAACTCATCGTCCGGCCCGTCGAAAATGACAGAGGACAGCTTTTCCCCCAGAGCCTCATCCACCTCGTCGAAAATGGCCTGCGCCTCCGGATAGGCATCGGCGACAGCCTTGCCCATGCCAACGGCCTGGGAGCCCTGTCCAGGGAATGTGAGTGCGAGCATGAAATGTCCTGCGGGTCAGCGCGTGTCAGCGGGTTTCGGACTAACTGGCCAAAGCGCCGTGTGAAATCAAGGAAAAGCGCTAGCCATCCCCGCGCAGAGCGGAAATCGTGGTGCGGGGCGTTATCGCTTCGGCATCGGTCACCAGTTCAAGCACCGCACCGGTGGGCGAAGCGCATGCTCTTTTCCACGCGTCCGCAAAATCGGAAGTTTCACGCACGGTCTCGCCATGGAAACCGTAGGATTGCGCCAGCGCGGCAAAGTCTGGGTTGACGATCTCAGTGCCACTCACCCGGCGCGGATAGTCCCGCTCCTGATGCATCCGGATCGTGCCGTAAGTGCCGTTGTTGAGCACCAGAATGACCGGCGCTGCATCGTGCTGCATGGCAGTACCGAGTTCCTGGCAGTTCATCTGAAAATCACCATCGCCGGCAAAAGACAGCGCAAACCGATCAGGCTGCACCAGCTTCGCCATGATCGCGGCGGGCACCCCTGCCCCCATCGCGCCGGATTGCGGCGCGAGCATCGTCATGTCGCGGCCGTAGACGATGTGACGCCCCGGCCAGATGGCGAAATTTCCCGCGCCGTTGGTTACGATTGCATCGACGGGCAAGGTGTCGCGGATGATCTGCATCACCTCCGCCATGTCCACCGCTCCCGTCTGCTGCGGGGCATCGATCGTAGCGGCCCATACGTCATGCTGCTGCACCGTGCGTTCCGCCCAAACCGGATCGCTCAGGTGTTCCGTCCGCGACAGCATCGTGCAGGCGGCGTTTGGGCAACTCATTACTGCAATCTCAGGGGTGAAGATCTTGCCCAATTCGGCCTCACCCGCATGAATATGGATCAGCGGCGTATCGAACGTCGTTGGGTCGAACAGCGTCCACGCATCCGTCAGCATCTCACCGAAGCGGGCGTTGATGCAGACGATCAGATCACTCTCCTCAAGAAAGCTGCGAATATGCGGCGGCATCCCGACGCCTGCATCGCCGGCATAGCTGGGCGATGAATTGTCGATCAGATCCTGACAGCGAAAGGCGGCGACGACGGGCAGCTT
>JBCCRF010000038.1:0-14397 GCA_039208305.1 Pseudomonadota bacterium | reverse complement strand
GAAGCGGGTACGCGGCTCTGCATCGCGGGTAGCGATCATAAGCTTGCCAAACCGTGAGCGAGTGACGAAGGCCGTGACGATGAGTGACAGACACAGGAAGAGAGCACTCACGGTGAAAAGCGCCGCCCGCGTCTCCCGCGTCTGAATATCGAAGCCGAGAATATCCTTGAAGTCGGTCAAACCATTGTTGCCGCCGAAGCCCATGTCGTTTCGGAAAAACGCGAGCAGCAGCGCGTAAGTCATAGCCTGTGTGATGATCGACAGATAGACGCCGGACACGCGCGAGCGAAAGGCAAACCAGCCGAAGACGAAGGCCAACAACCCCGGCACGGCCATCGCCATCAGCGCAGCGAACCAGAACTGATCGAACCCGTACCAAAACCAGGGCAGTTCCTTGTAGTTCAGGAACACCATGAAGTCCGGCAGGATAGGATTGCCGTACACACCGCGCGTGCCGATCTGGCGCATGAGATACATGCCCATGGCGTAACCGCCGAGCGCAAAGAACGCACCGTGGCCGAGCGAGAGGATACCGCAATAGCCCCACACGAGATTGAGGGACACGGCCAGCATCGCATAGCAGAGAAATTTGCCCAGCAGTGCCACTGCGTAGTCCGGCACATGCAAGGCGCTCGTCGCTGGCATAGCCAGATTGCCGAAGGCGATCAGCAGCGCGAGGCCAAAGATAACGGCGACGGCGATCCACGTGCCTCGCCCGACAGGCGGAGTGGCCATCATGCTGGTGTCGGCAGAACTCACGTTTCCACCGCCCGACCCTTAAGGGCGAACAGGCCGCGCGGGCGTTTCTGGATGAACAGGATGATGGCGATCAGCACGATGACCTTACCGAGCACCGCGCCCGCATAGGGCTCCAGGAATTTGTTAATGATGCCGAGGGACATCGCGCCCACCAACGTGCCCCAGAGATTACCAACACCACCGAACACGACCACCAGGAAGCTGTCGATGATGTAGGACTGACCGAGATTGGGTGACACATTGCCGATCTGGCTGAGTGCGACGCCCGCGATGCCTGCGATACCCGAACCCAAAGCAAACGTCATTGCATCAACCCAGGACGTGCGGATGCCCATGGCGCCAGCCATTCGCCGGTTCTGGGTGACCGCCCGCATGTCCAGCCCGAAGGCGGTGCGGTTGATGATGAAATAGAGTGCCGCAAACACAACCAACGCGAAGACGACAATCCAAAGCCGGTTCCAGGTGATCGACATCTGCCCCAGTTCAAAGGCACCGGACATCCAATCCGGGTTCCCTACCTCCCGGTTGGTGGGGCCGAAGATCGTGCGCACGGTCTGTTGCAGGATCAACGATACCCCCCAGGTTGCAAGCAGCGTTTCCAGTGGTCTCCCGTAGAGGAAGCGGATCAGCCCGCGTTCCATGATGAGGCCGACCCCTCCCGATACGAGGAAGGCAAGCGGCAGGGCGAAGGCCAGCGACCAGCCGAAGAGATCCGGCGCGGTAGCGCGGATGAGCTCCTGCACGGCAAAGGTCGTGTAGGCCCCCAGCATCACCATCTCACCATGGGCCATGTTGATGACCCCCATCACACCGAACGTGATGGCCAGGCCGATGGCGGCGAGCAGCAGCACGGAGCCGAGTGAAATGCCGTACCAGATGTTCTGAGCATTCGCCCAAACGGCAAGGCTGCTTTCGATGGCCGCGATGCTGCTGTCGATGGCGCCGCGCAACTCGCCTTCAGCGCCGTTTTGAAACTTCGACAGAAGCGACAGGGCATCACGGTCACCACGGTCGGCGATGCGCTGGACGGCTGCGATCTTCTCGCCATCTGCCCGGTCGCTGGCCAGAATTGCGCTGGCCCGTGCGTCCTCGAAGGCGGCTTTCACTTCATCGTCGGCTTCATCGGCGATCGCCGCCTCCAACGCGTCGAGGGCAGAGGCATCTGATGTTTCGAATATCGTGGAGGCCGCGCGCAGCCTACGGTCACGGGAGGGCGATTTGAGCGTCAGGCCAGAAAGCGCGGCAGAGATCATTCGGCGGATGGAATTCTTTACCCGCACCTTCTTGAACTTTTTTGGGTCTGTATCCCCCACATCGACGGGTTCTCGTGAAATGGGATCGAGTGCTTGCCCGCTCTCCACGATGAAGACCGCACCATCGTCGCGGCGGAAGCGTAGATTGCCGTCGGATAAGGCGCGCAGGGCATTGCCCACGTCTGGATCACCGGTCGCGGCCAGCTTGTCGATGACGGCTTCGACGCCCTTGAAGCCTTTAGCGGTTGCGAATTCTGAAATGATCGGCTCGATCACCGCCCGGTCGGCCCGTGCCGAGGTCATCAGCAGGGCCAGTACGAGACCGACGAGAGCGAGAATGCGGATCATGGTGGGCCTGATGGACTATGTGTCCAGAAATAAAAAGCTCGCAGCGACTTCGCCTTGCGTGAAACCATCGGGAGGATGAATTTTGCACAGGTTGCGAAGCGAAATCGCTGCGAGAGTGACGGTCCGGACTGTCTGGGAGGAGCTGGTGTCCGGACCGATGGTGGAAAGGCTGCGCGTCAGGCGCCGACGCATGCCTTGGTTTCAGTGTTGTAATTGCCGCAATTCAGGTCGACCCAGTCGGCCTTGAGTGGCTTCGATTCCGGCAGATAATCAGACCAAGCATCACCAGGAACAAGATCGTCAGTCTGAGATACGACCTCGAACTGGCCATCGGCCTGGATTTCCCCGATCAGAACCGGTTTCGTGATGTGGTGGTTCGCCAGCATGGTGGACATGCCGCCGGTGAGGTTCGGCACCTGGGTACCTGGCAGAGCCGCGATCACCTTGTCCGGATCGACCGTGCCAGCAGCTTCCACCGCTTTGACCCACATGTTGAAGCCGACGTAATGCGCTTCCATCGGGTCGTTCGTCACCCGGTCTGCGTTTTTGGTGAACTCCTTCCAACGGGCGATGAAAGCTTCGTTTTCCGGTGCTTCGACGGACTGGAAATAGTTCCATGCGGCCAGATGACCAACGAGAGGTGCGGTATCGAAGCCTGCAAGCTCCTCTTCACCGACTGAGAATGCAACGACGGGAATGTCGGACGCCTGGACGCCCTGGTTGCCGAGCTCCTTGTAGAAGGGCACGTTGGCGTCGCCGTTGATGGTGGAGACCACTGCTGTCTTCTTACCGGCCGATCCGAAGGTCTTAATGTCGGATACGATCGTCTGCCAGTCGGAGTGACCGAAGGGCGTGTAATTGATCATGATATCCTCTGCCGCGACGCCTTTCGACTTCAGATAGGCTTCGAGGATCTTGTTGGTGGTGCGCGGGTACACGTAGTCAGTACCAGCCAGAACCCAGCGTTCTACCTCTTCCTCTTCCATCAGGTAATCGACGGCAGGAATGGCCTGCTGGTTCGGGGATGCGCCGGTGTAGAACACGTTGCGCTCGCTCTCTTCGCCTTCGTACTGGACCGGGTAGAAGAGGATTGAGTTCAGTTCCTTGAACACCGGCAACACCGATTTGCGGGACACCGACGTCCAGCAACCGAACACGACAGAGCAGTCGTTGGCGGAAATCAATTCGCGGGCCTTCTCGGCAAACAGCGGCCAGTCGGATGCCGGATCGACCACGACAGCCTCCAGCTTACGACCCAGCACACCACCCTTGGCGTTCTGATCAGCGATGAGCATCAGCATCACGTCTTTAAGCGTGGTCTCGGAGATGGCCATCGTGCCGGACAGCGAGTGCAGGATACCTATCTTGATGGGCTCACCGGCTGCAAGCGCAACGCGCGATACGCTGGTCATCAGTGCTGTGGCGAGGCTTGCGCTTACAAGAAACTGTCTTCTGTTCATGATGTCTTCTGACCGCTTGGTGCGGCCAATTCCTTTGTCCACGGCCATCTCGTGTGCCGATAGCCCGCACGCTTAACCGCATGGTTTACTTGCGTCGTCTGCTGAATCTGAAGCAGGGTGTTGCCGAAAACGCACCGGCTCAACCCTTCATGCGCCATCAAACAACTCTCAAATTCATCGATGCCATCGCGCGGGCCGGTTCTATCCGCCGTGCGGCGGAGCGCATGGCGATCACGCCATCAGCCCTCAACCGCCGCCTATTGGCTGTGGAAGAGGAGATCGATGCACCGCTGTTCGAGCGGCTGGCAACAGGTGTCAGACTGTCCGCCGCGGGTGAATTGTTCCTCGCCCACGCCCGGCGACAGATGGCTGACCTGGAGCGTATGCGGTCTCAGATTGAAGATATGAAAGGTGCCCGTCGAGGCCATGTGTCCTTTGGTTTCGACGACAGTCTGGTGATGGAAGGCTTCAGCGAGGCAATCGGACGGTATCGGATCGATTATCCCGATGTGACCTTTCAGATCGAACGTGTGGAGCGTGATGCCGTTCAGGAAGAGATTGCGGGCTATCGTTTTGATCTGGCTGGAATTATCCAGCCGGAAGCCACCTCCAACATCACGACGCTCGCCGTCGCGCCGCTGGTGATTAATGCGGTGGTGCACCCCACCCATCCGCTGGCGGGTGCAAAGGCCGTGACTTTCAACGATCTGATGTCTCATCCTCTTGTTTTGCCACCGGCTGGGTCCCTGCGCGATCTGCTGGAAGTCGCGGCGCGACGTCAGGATTACGATCTGCGTCCAGTGCTGCAATGTGAGTTGCCCTTTGCCGGATTTTCCCTTCAGAATGAAGGCGCAATCGCTTTCAGCGCAAACACGGCGACGCGCACGGAAATCGGGCTCGAGGGCATGGTGGCGATCCCGCTGGACCGGCGCGACCTAGCACCACCTAATCTGCATCTGATTCAACTGCGCGACAGGGCGCTTTCGGTGCCTGCTGGCCGCTTTGCCAACATGATTGTCCAGCGCTTTGCGCAATATGCGGGAGAGGCGTGAAAAGGGCTCCCAACCCCGCATTCTTTCTTACTTTTTTGTCAATCGATCTGCGCCTGCGGGCCGCTTGTTTATACTTCTTCTTCATCTGATCACGGTAGCGTTATGGCATGAAACGCGCCCGGACATTCGCCCGGCGGTCCCCGACCGCTGTGGCACTTGCGAAAGATCGGCGTCCTCCTGCACCCGCTTTGCCGAAGCGGGAACCCTTGCTGCTGCGCGCGTTGGAACCTCGCATCCTGCTGGACGCTGCCGGGGGTGCAGACGCTCTCGACCTGACAAACAGCGCCGTTCACGGTGACTTGGCAGCCGCCTTTTTTCAGCCTGACAACAGCGCTGGCGATCGCAACAGCAACAGTTGGTCCCAGATTGCCGATGCCCTGACCACCACCCCACCCTACCTGCCACAGGATGAGCGAAGTGACACAGGCAGCGGCAAGCAAATCGCTTTCGTCGCTGCGGACATCCCGAATGCAGCGGAACTGATCGGCTCGCTCGATCCTGACATCGAAGTCGTCCTGCTGAACAGCGCAAGCCCTGGCCTGTCGCAGATTTCGGACGCCCTGCTTTTGCAATCCAACGTGGATGCGGTCCACATTTTCAGTCACGGCAGCAGCGGGTCGCTGGCGCTGGGCGGGCCGGAGCTGACGGTGGAGACGATGGCTTCGCTCTACGCCAACGACCTCGCCTCTATTGGCGGGGCACTGTCGCAGCACGGTGATATCCTGATCTATGGCTGCGACTTCGCGGCTGGTGATGCCGGTCAACAAGCTGCGCAGCTGCTGGCGCAGATGACCGGTGCCGATGTCGCAGCTAGCGATGATCTGACCGGCAATGCCAATCTTGGTGGCGATTGGGACCTGGAGAAGACGATCGGGACGGTCGAGGCGCGGGTTCTGACCGCGGGTCAGCAATGGATTGGCACGCTCTCCACCGTCAACTCGACGGTTCTCTTTGCGCAGGATTCGCCCATCAGCGACGCTGACGACAATGATCGTTTGCGGCTGACTGATACTGCCATTCAGACCTTCACATACAATTCCGGCACGGCAACCTACGAGATCGATCAGGTTGATCTGGTCTTGCGCTATGACAGCGGTGATATGGACGCCAATGTTCGGGTGTCCATCAAGGAGACCGTTCTCGGGCCAGAGATTGCGGTCGGCAATCTGCCATTCACCGATCTCAGCACCAACTACGAATGGCACAGTATCGTTTTCAACAGTCCGGCCGTCCTGAACTCCGGACAGGAATATATCATCCTCGCCAGCTCGGACAGACCGTTCGCCACGGCTGAGGCCGCCGTTGAAGAAGATGGGAGTTTCACAAACGGTGAGTCGCAGGAATTCGGTGATGACGCCGACATGCTGTTCCGCGCCGTTGTGAACAACGGTACCCCTGAATTCACCCTTCTGGCCGGTACGAACGCACCTCGCATTGGGGTCGACGAAAACACCACCGAAGTCGCGACCATTACGGCGAGCGATCCAGACGGTGACACGCTCACTTACTCTATCATCGCGGAGGAAACACCAGGGACGTTCACGATCGATGCGAATACTGGCGTGCTCTCCTTTATCAACCCACCAGATTTCGAAAACCCGACCGATGCGGTTGGGCAGGACAACAGATACAGCGTCACCGTACAGATTTCTGACGGGAACGGTGGTATCGCCACCAAGGAATATGTGGCGCGGGTCGATGACGTGAATGAAGACCCAATCATTTCCGGCCCCGCAACCGGGACGATTTCCTTCGACGTCAACGAGAACCAGACCACGTTCACGACCGTCAACGCACTCGATCCGGAAGGCGAGGACGTCACCTACGCCATCGTCGGCGGCGACAGCGCGAGCAGTTTCACCATCGATACGGATACCGGTGTTCTGACATTTGTCGCGCCACCGGATTTCGAAAACCCGACCGATATTGGTGGCAATAACGGATACGGCGTTCGCGTTAGAGCGACATCTGACAGTGGTGGGTTTGACGAGCGTCTCTTCTTTGCCAGAGTTCAGGATGTGGACGAAGCGCCCGCTATTGCAGGCCAGCCCACCGGCACCGTCGTAGTCAATGTGGATGAAAACCAAGCCCTTGCAACAACGGTGGATGCTGTCGATCCTGAGGGCGGCGCGGTCACCTATCATATCGTTGGTGGCAGCAGCAGCTCCGCTTTCACGGTCGATGAGAATAGCGGTGCACTGACCTTCAACCAGATACCAGATTTTGAGAACCCGCACGATTCCAACACCAACAACACCTATGGCGTGTACATTGAGGCACGGGATGCAGCCGGAAATGCCAGCCTCGTCATCTATAATATTGTCGTTCAGGACGTGAACGAAGCCCCGGTCTTCGATGCGCCGGGTACCGGGCACGTCAATGTCAGTGTTGACGAGAACCAGACCGCGATCACCACTATCGGTGCGACCGATCCCGAAGCTGATGGAATTACCTATTCGATCGCAGGCGGAAACAGCGGCTACGCCTTCACAATTGACCCCAATACGGGAGGGCTGTCATTCCTCGCTCCTGCCGATTTCGAGAACCCAACGGACTCCAACACCAATAATGTTTACACGGTGATCATCAGGGCCACCGACGACAACGGCGCCTTTAGTGATCGTGAGTATCGTGTGAAGGTCGTGGATCTGAATGAAGCCCCCACGGCGGGAACAGATACGTTCACGGTGTCGGAGAACGGCACAGTCACCATCGACGTGCTGGATAATGACAGTGACGAAGATGGCGACGCTCTGACGATCACCCAGGTCAACGGCTCTGCCGTCACGGACGGCGGCCCTTCTGCAAATGTTGGCAATGGCAGTGTCCAGCTTGTTGGGGGGCAGTTGGTCTTCACGCCGAATGCCAATTATGTCGGGCCTGCGTCCTTCAGCTACGTCGTGTCCGATGGCAACGGTCTCACCTCAACCGCGTTCGTTAATGGCAACGTCAACGGCGTTGCAGCCCAGGCGCCAGTTGCAGAGAATGATACCGTCACGGTCCTGGAAGATGGTTCGGTCACCATTGATGTTCTCGACAACGACAATGATCCCGACGGCGGCACGCTCTCCATCATTCGCATCAACGGAAATACGATTAGCAACGGTGGGTTGATCACCGTTGATAAAGGCACGGTCCGTCTGGTGGGCGGACAGCTGATATACGAGCCCTATGCCAACGAGAACGGCGCGGCCTCCTTCACCTACACTATTCGCGATGATGACGGCCTTGAAAGCATCGCCACCGTCAATGTCTCGATTACGCCGGTAAATGATGCACCCATCGGGGCTAACATCATACTTACCATCCCCGAAGACATCACCGCCGTCTTCGATCCGGTCCGATTCCCACTCGTCGATTCCGGAGGTGATGTGGGCGACTCGCTGGACGCGGTCATTATTGAGACCGTTCCCGACGACGGTTCGCTTCTTTTCAATGGCGTTCCCGTCATTGCCGGTCAGCGTATCGAGGCGAGCGACCTGAACCTCGTGTCCTTCACGCCCGGCGAGAACGAGACCTCCGCTTCCACCCCCGGTACCGACTATACAAGCTTCACCTTCCGGGTGGTGGACGACGGCGGCACGGCCAATGGCGGTCAGGACACCGACCCGACGGTGAGCAGCTTCACCGTTCGGGTGACGGCGGTGAATGACGCACCAGATGCCACGGACAACGCGTATAACACACCGGAAAATACCCCCGTCAGCGGAAATGCCATCACCGACACTTCGCCCTTCGGGGCCGATAGCGATGTCGACGGCGATGCGCTCACCCTTGCGGCATCCTCAGTGGGAACCTTCACCACCGCTGCCGGTGGTGCGATCACGTTGAACGCTGACGGCAGCTTCGTCTATTCTCCTGTGACCGGTTTTATCGGAAACGACAGTTTTGATTACACCGTCACGGATGGTACCGCCGAGGATACAGCAAAACTTCACTTCAGCGTTGCGCAGCTGAACGTTGCGCCGGTAGCGGTCGACAATGATTACGTCACGGCTGAAGATACATCCTTTAGCGGTAACGCCATCACCGACGCATCGGCTGCAGGTGCCGACTTCGACGGCAATGGCGATCTGCTGACATTGGCGCCCGCGTCCATCGGCACCTTCGCAACAGCGCAGGGCGGATCCATCACGCTGAGCGACGATGGCAGCTTCACCTATGATCCGCTTGCCAATTTTAATGGGACCGACAGTTTCGACTATACAATTACTGATGGCCTTCTGACCGACACCGCGACGCTGACCTTCGATGTCACCGCCGTGAACGATACGCCGGTGGCGACGCAGAACACATATTCGCTTGCTGAAGACGGCAGCGTCAGCGGAAACGCGATCACGGATGCTGCCGGTTCCGGCGTGGATAGCGATGCCGATGGCGATACGCTGACACTTACCAATTCCACGATCGGCACCCATACCACCGAGGAGGGCGGCACGATTACCTTGTCCGCCGACGGTTCCTTCACCTACGTGCCTCCAGCCAATTTCTCCGGCACGGACAAGTTTGAGTACCGCGTGACCGACGGCGGACGGGTCGATGGGGCCTTCCTGATTTTCAACGTCTCGCCGGTGAATGACGATCCGATCACGGTCGACGATACATTCACGGTTGTTGAGGGCCAGTCGGTCACCATCGACGTGCTTGCCAATGATAGCGATGTAGAAGACGCCGCGCTGGAGATCGTCATCGTCAACGGGCAGCCGATCACCGATGGTGGAGTACCGGTCCCCGTCACCCATGGCACGGTGTCGCTGACTTCCGGACAATTGATTTTTACGCCGGCCTCCGGCTTCATCGGTTCGACCTCGTTTGGCTACATGGTCTCTGACGGGTCGGGTGGGCGGAGCACGGGCACGGTGTCCGGTGTCGTGACGGAGCCCAATGAAGCACCCGTCGCGCAGGATAACAGCTATACCAGCGTTGAGGATGATATTTTCACCGGAAATGCGCTGACCGATGATACCGGAAATGGTGCCGCAAGCGATCCTGATGGCACCGTGCCGGAGATCGCACCGGCTTCCGTCGGGACCTTCACCACGGTCGAAGGCGGTTCGATCACCATGTCCGCCAATGGCGATTTCACCTATCAGCCCGCGCAGGATTATTTCGGAACGGACAGCTTCGATTACACCATTTGGGACGGCGACCTGAGCGATAGTGCAACGCTGATCTGGGAGATCACCCCGGTCAATGACGCTCCCGTCGCTTCTGATCTGGAACTGAGACCGCAACTTCCCCAGGGCAACGCACCGGTCACAGGCAACGTGCTGAGTGACCCTTCGCGCCCGCCTAATGTCAGCGATGTCGACGGGGACACTATCAGCGTGGATGCCAGTTCCATCGGCACGTTCACGACGGTCGGGGGCGGCACGGTCACCATCACATCCGATGGCGAATTCAGATACATCCAGCGGCCGGACTTCCGCGGGGACGATGAGTTCACGGTCACCTTCACCGATGGCTCGGCACAGGACACCGCCACAATTGTGATCGCCGGGCTGGTGCCGGTCGACAATTCCGCCCTGCTACCGAAGACCACCGTCCCGGTGGAGCCCGATGAAGAAGAAGAGGACGAAGAGCAGGAAGAAGAAGAAAGCGACGAGGATGAAGAGGCCAGCGAAGACCTCGAGGACATCGCCACGTCTTCCGAACCGCCTGTACTTGCAAACGACGATGAGGAAACAGCACCACAGCCGGTGCCGCAGGCGGCCCCGGTCGCCGTCCAGCCTGAAGCGCGTGTGGTTGCGGTTCTGCAAGAGGAACAGATCGTCGAGATACCGCAGAATATTACCAGCTCTGAGCCTTTGATCGCTGAAAGACGTGAGCCAGAGCCGCCGTCGGAAGCCGCTAGGATCGCGCCTGCCATCACATACGACTTCCAGCCGATTGATCGCGAACGGTTCACCAACGAGTTGCAGCGCACCCGCGAAGACATTCAGGAATACGATCAGGTACTCGGCTCGACCGCGGCAAAAGTCACCTTCGGTTTCGGTGCCGTTCTCGGTGTGGGCAGCGTGACGTGGATTCTTCAGAGCGGCATTCTGGCGGCCACCCTGCTCTCCGCCCTGCCAGCATGGAAGCGCTTCGACCCGATCGGCGTCGTGTCCGGTCGCCAGGACGAGAACGACGAGTGTGTGGATTCTCAATCTGATATTCACGTTTTGATGAAAAAAATAACGGATGCAGGGATGCGGACAAAGCAATAGCGGACCTTAATGAGACGCCATAAGACGACCCTTTGGATGAGCTTTGGGCTGGCGTGCATGACGATGTGCATCGTCATGACGGCCTACGTGTTCGGTCTGCTGCCCGATGGTTACAAGTCTGAGCTCGATGCCCGCGCCAAGGTCGCCGAATCCCTTGCCGTGCAGCTGGCCGGTTCGATCAACCGTAACGATGTCGAAGCGATCGAGGATACATTAGGTTCCGTCGTCGAGCGCAATCCCGATGTGCTGTCGGCTGCATTCCGTGATCGCAATGGGGCCATCGTTTTCTCGAAGGGCGATCATCAAACCCATTGGGTCGCGCCGGAGGGCGGCAATTCCAACCCGACCCACGTCTCCGTTCCCTTATTGGGGGCGGATGGGCCGCAGGGTCAGATCGAAATCTCCTTCGGTCCGCCGTCGAGTGGTGCAAGATTCTTTGAAATTCCAGTGTCGCTCTTTGCCTTTCTGCTCTTCACGGCGGTGGTCGGTTTCATCGTCTATTCCGTCTTTCTGCGCCGCACTTTGGATGAACTCGATCCAGGTCGTGTCATACCCGAACGGGTGCAGAAGGCTTTCGATACTCTGTCAGAGGGTGTCATCATCCTTGATGAGCGCGAGCGGGTTCTACTGGTGAACTCCGCCTTCCACACCATGTATGGCGATGACAAACATCCCGAAGTCGGTTCGCGCATCAACAACCTGCCGTGGCGCATGGTAGACGGTGTTGCCAAGGCGGGGAGTTATCCGTGGCACTCTGCGCTGAAAGAAGGGCTGGAGCGTCGCGCCGAACAGCTGTGCCTGCGAAGCCACGTTGGCAATGTTCTCAATCTCAACGTGAACGCGACGGTCTTCACCGGCGACAAGAACGAGACCATCGGGGCTATCGTCACCTTCGCCAATATGACCGATGACAAGCAGAGCGCCGATCAGCTGGCCAGAGCAGTTGCCATGTTGGAGGAGGCGCAGAAGGAGGTCGAGCGTCAGCGCCAACAACTCGACCAATTGGCCAATCGCGATTCCCTGACAGGCTGTCTCAATCGCCGCGCTTTCTTCGCGGAAGTTGAACCGCATCTTGCGCATGCAAAGTTTGCCGGTCAGCCGAGCAGCATCATGGTGCTGGACATCCACGGCATGGCGCAAATCCGCCACAGCTTTGGTTCTGGCATCGCTGATGCTCTCATCCGCTGCGCCGCAGACAGTGCCCGCGCCATGGTCTCCAACAATGCCTTCGTGGGTCGCTACGGCAGTGAAGGGTTCTGCATCGCGCTGCCCAGTGCAGACGCGCAGAAGGCGGCGGCCATCGCGCACAGTTTGAAGAGCGCCTTTGCGGAACGATCCCGCGCCATCACCAAGAATGGCGGCGCAGCAACCCTGTGCGTCGGCATCGCTGATGATCGCGGGGAAGACTGTTCGGCTACCGAATTGGTGCGTCGCGCGGCGCAAGCGCTGAGCAGCGCCATGCGGCAAGGCAGTGGTGCGGTGGCGAACTGGGCGGATACGAGTGCACGCATGGATCCCCCGTCGAACGGGTCGCGATCTGTCGATGGTGCGGCAGGGGCCAACCGACGGGTGGGCGACAAGAACGCGCTGGCAGAACGCGAGGCGCAGCAGATCGAATCCTGCCGTGAGCAGACCGTGTTTCTGGAGAACGCATCGCAATCCATCGTCCGCGCCCAGCAGGACGAGAAATCCCTCGCCATCCTGCAATTTGGCATCGTCTCGTGGGACTATTTCGAGGAAGCCCTTGGCGAAGACCTCAGCCGTCTGCTGCTGCGCTTTACCCGTCGCGAGGTCGAACAGGCCCTGCGCGAACAGGACCGCGTGACCGTTCTTGAAGAGACCGGGCAGATGCTCATCGAGCTTCCCGATGTCGAGACCACCGACGATGTGGAATGGATCGTCAAGCGCATTCTTGACCGGTTCAACGAACCGATCACCGTTGGTCAGCAGACCGTGTTCCTGTCCTGCCGTGTTGGCGCTGCCCTCTACCCGCAGGACGGTCCCGATACGCTGACCCTGTCGCGCAATGCCGGGATCGCCATGCGCCGTGCCCTGCTGGACGACACGCTGGAAGAACTGCGCTTCTACTCGGCCGACATGGTGCAAACCTCGCTGCGCACGCTGGAGATCGAGACTGGCATTCGTGAAGCGTTGCAGGCCAACCAGTTTCAGCTGGTCTTCCAGCCCATCGTCAACGCAGATGACACCTCGCTTCGCGCTGCGGAGACGCTTTTGCGCTGCACAAGTGAACGCCTGAAAGGCGTGCGCATCGACCAGATCATCGACATCGCCGAGCGTTCATCGCTCATCGCCGACATCGATATGTGGGTCGTCACCAACGCACTGTATCAGATGCAGGTCTGGGACCAGGCCGGCATCTATCTGCCGAAAATCTCGATCAACCTGTCAGCGAACCAGATCACCAGGTCCGACTTTATGGATGCGGTGGTGGAGAAGATCGCTGTCCTTCCCTACTCACCGTCACGGGTCCAGATCGAGGTGACCGAGACCGCCAAGATGGGCGGCGTTGAGGTGGCAGCCGTCCAGCTGAAACGCCTGCAGGATATGGGCGTTCACGTTGCGCTGGACGATTTCGGCACCGGTCAGGCCTCTCTCACCTATGTGCAGCGCCTGCATCCTGACGTCATCAAGATCGACCGCTCCTTTGTCGATGGCGTGAACAAGAACCACGCCAACGCCACCATGGTCGCTGCGGTGACCGCCATGGCCCACAGCCTTGGCGTGACCATCGTGGCGGAAGGTGTCGAGACGCAGGAGGAGTTGGATTTCCTGCGCCACATCCGCTGTGACGACATTCAGGGCTATTTCATCTCCAAGCCCATTCCTGCGCAGGCCATGCAGGATTGGATGATCACGAAGGGCGCCATGCGCTCCCGCACCGCCGTCAGCCATGCCGATATGCGCGCCGCCGTCGCCGGAGGCCGCGCGGCTTAAGCTATCGCCTAAGCTTATATATCTGCGCTCAAGCTGTCGGGCATCGCCTTTTGCTCCCGGAGGGCGGCAAGTCTTTTTTACGCCGCTACGCTTGCCGGTTTATACGCCGCTCCGTTTGCTGGTTTAGACGCCGCTCCGCTTGCCGGAATACCGGGTGGCTCTCGCTCCAACCTGCAGACACGCTGAAGCGCCCGCCAGCGCTGTGCGCTTCGGGTTCTGCATCAGTTGGAAACCGGTGGGGCGTGACAGCCAACCAAAGCCGGTAGTCTTCCGGCGAAACGGTCACCCGTCACGCCCCACCTTCGGTTCTGCTGCGGACGGGGTTTCACCGCCATTGCCCTGACACACCATGGCACCGACG
>JBCCRF010000037.1:0-14833 GCA_039208305.1 Pseudomonadota bacterium | reverse complement strand
CACTCGTGCTCGACATTGATGGACTGCCACACGACCGTGAGTTCCTCCGCGTCGAACTCCGTCTCGGTGAACAGCTTGTGCAGCAGCTGATAGGCTTCGTAGGTCTGCGGGCTTTCCGCCAGCACCTTGTGCAGGCCGGGCAGGCGACCGAACGCCTTTTGAGATTGCTCCAGCAGCGGCTTGGAGGCTTCGGGCGCGGTGTCGAGATCGTGGGAGGGGAAGGTCATGGGGTTTTCCTTTCAGTTTTGGTAGTGCGCCACAATTACGCTTTGTTGAATGATCATTCAAGAATATAATTGAACAACCGTTCAACAAAGAGTGAGCCGATGCCCCGCAGACCGAATTACGACCGTGATGACCTCATCCAGCGCGCCCGCGATTTGTTTTGGAGGCGTGGCTGGGCGGGCACGTCGATGAAGGATCTGGAAGCGGAGCTGAAGCTGAAGCCTGGCAGCTTCTATGCCGCCTTCGGTTCGAAGGACGCACTCTTCAAACTGGCGCTGGAGCGCTATTATGTCGATGGCACAGAACGGCTGGACCGGTTGGCGGCAGAGCATGGCGCGCTGAAAGCGCTGCAGGTCTTTCCCGTAGCGGTAATTGAGAACGAGGCAGCGGCTTCTAAAGCCTGCATGCTATCGAAAACGCTGCTGGAGCTGCAGGCCCACGGCCATGAGCTCGCGCAGCAGGCAGATGAGAAACTGCAGGGCATGGAGGAGAAATTCGCCGCCCTCTTCGCGCAGGCGCAAGCTAGGGGCGAGATTGCCGGGACCCACGATCCGAAGAGACTAGCCGCGAAATATCAGTCCGATCTCATCGGGCTTCGCGTATCCGCGGAGCGCAGCGCAACAGATGCAAGAGCGATTGCGGATGAAATGGCGGAGGGGTTGGGGCGACTTTAGACAGCGCTTTCTTCTGATCTAAAGCGCCCGCTGCATCAACACTGTGTCGAGCCAGCGACCGTATTTCTGACCTATCCCGCGCAATCGACCGGCTGAGCGAAAGCCCAGCTTGGCGTGAAGGCGAACGCTGGCCATGCTATCGGGTGCGTCGCTGGCCTGTTCGCAGGCGATGACGGCGATCATCTGGCGATAATCCTTCTGCTCGCAGGCGGTAATAAGTGCGGTAAGGAGCGCGCGACCTGTGCCGCTGTCCTGATGACCGTGCGCAACGTAGACCGTGTCTTCGACCGTCGCCCCATAGGCCGGGCGGGGGCGGTAGGCGGAGGCATAAGCGTAACCGATGATCTCAGCGCCTTTGCGTGCGATCAGGATGGGGTAGCCCTTCGCCTTCAGCGCTTCCAGTCGCTGTACCATCTCTTTTTCATCCGGCGCGTCCAGCTCGAAGCTGGCGATGCCGTTCTCGACCCAGTGGCGGTAGATCCCAGTGATCGCGGCCACCTCGTCGGCAGCTCCCGTGAAGGCTGTGATGGTCATGTGATCGGTCCCCATGCGGCTGGGCCACCAGCCGCCCGCGACCAGAATTCCAGCAAGCGGGCAATTTCGCAACGAAAAAGGGCGCCGCGGTTTCCCGCGACGCCCTTGACGACGGGCTCTCGCTTCGCCCGCTTATTCGCGATTGCCGAGGAAGGAGAGCAGGAACATGAACATGTTCACGAAGTTCAGGTACAGGCTCAGCGCGCCGAGGATGGAGGCTTTGGCCATCATCTCGCCAGAGTGAGCGACCGAGTCGTACATATGTTTCAGACGCTGCGTGTCGTAGGCGGTTAGGCCTGCGAAGATCAGCACTCCGATCACCGAGATGGCGAAGCCGAGTGCGGACGATTGCAGGAAGATGTTCACCACTATGGCAATGATCAGGCCGATCAGACCCATCATCAGGAACGAACCCATGCCGGACAGAACGCGTTTGGTCGTATAACCGTAGAGCGACAGACCGGCGAAGGCGGCGGCCGTGACAAAGAACGTCTGCGAGATGGAACCCAGCGAGTAGACCATGAAGATCCACGAGATGGATGCACCCATCACGGCGGCGAAGGCGTAGAAGGTCGCGGTTGCGGCGCCTTTCGACAGTTTGTTGATGCCGAACGAAATCACCAGCACAAAGGCTAGCGGCGCCAACATGAGCACCCAGCGCAGCGGGCTGTTGTAAACGGCGTTGGCAACCGCCGGGTTGGACTGCGCCCAGGTGGCGAGGCCGATGGCGGAAATGCCTGTCACCGCCAGCGCGGTGGCCATGTAGTTGTAAATGCCCAGCATGTAGCTGCGCAGACCCTCGTCATACTGGACGTCAGTGCGAGCACCGGAGGCTGGTGCGACCCGGGTCTGATACTGTTCGCGATAGTCAGCCATGTGATCCCTCGTAAGGTAAGGCGGCAGGGGCTGCCGCAGCTGATGGAAAGATGGAACGGACACTTTCGCACCCGTTTGTGCCCACAATATGCGGTGATCGCGTGACGACTTCAAGATGCGCCTCTGCGACCGGCACCCGCAGCATGATAGTATTTCTCTATCGATCCTTAACGAAACTTTAACCTACAACTCACGCAGCACCGGCGCCGCTTTTTGGCCCAGCACCCGCCAGGTGCCCACAAGACCGAAGCCGACGGTGAACACCAGCGCCGCAACGACAGTGCCGATGGCGACGGAGGGCAGCAGCGTGAAGGTGAAGCCCATGATGCCATCGATCACAAACCAGGAGGCGAGACCACCTGCCACTAGCGCGAAGATCGCCGTGGCAAGGCCGAGCAGCGTGTATTCAGTGACGAAGGCGGAAATCAGCGTCTTGCGGGTCGCACCGAGTGTTTTCAGCACCACGGCGTCGTGGGTCCGCGCACGGTTACCCGCCGCTAGCGCTCCGGCCAGCACAAGGATTGACGCCATGAGCGCCAGCAGGGCTGCGGCGCGAATGGCCGTGGCCAGCTGTTCGATCAGGCCGTTTACAGTGTTCAACGCATCGCGCACCCGCACCGTGGTGACAGTGGGGAAGGCGCCGGTCACCTCGCGCAGGATTTCTCCGTCGCGGGCGGTCTGTTCGGCGGTAGCTTCTCCCGCAAGTGTTTCCAACGGGTCCACCTGCAATGTCGCCAAATAGCCGTGGGGCGCGCCCGCAAACGTGTTAGGCGAGAAAACCATGACGAAATTCATCGACATAGATTGCCACTCCACCTCGCGCAGATTGGCAACGGTGGCGGTGATGTCTCGGCCCAGCACGTTGATGGTGAGCGTATCGCCCACGGCCACTCCGACTTCATAGGCCTCTTCGGCAGCGAAGGAGACGAGGTTTTCGCCCGAATGGTTTTCGTCCCACCATTCACCATCGGTCAGCGTGGCGTTGGGGGGCAATACCGGGGAGTACGTCACACCACGGTCACCCCGCAGCACCCATTCACCACCCTCTTTGGGCGTGATTTCGGACGACGGCACCTCGTTGATGGACACGATGCGACCACGCAGCATCGGCGTGCGCTGGATCACACCCTTGGGCGCAACCTGTTGGAGCTTGGCAGAAAACGGCTCAATCTCGCTCGACTGCACGTCAACAAAGAAGAAATCCGGCGCCTGTTTCGGAATGTTCGCCGAAATCTGATTGCGCAAATTCCCGTCGATCAGTGCCAGCGCCACCAGGAGCGCGAGGCCGAGGCCGAGCGACATGACGACGGACGGCGTCAGTGCGCCGGGACGATGAATGTTGCCTATGGCGAGGCGCAATGGCGTGGAGCGCACCTGCGGCGCGCGCTTGGCGATGGACTGGATGAGCACCGCCACCACCCGCAACAACACGAAAGACACCGCGATGCCGCCGATGAACGTCCAAGCAATACGCCGGTCCCCCGCCTGCCAGACGGCGAGCGCCACGAGAGCAGCCACGACTATCGCAGTGCCCATGATATAGACCGAACGCGGCCAAGGCGCATCGTCCCGCGCGGCGTTGCGGAACAGCGCGGTGGCCGGAATGTCCCGCGCCTGCCCCAGCGGCCACAACGCAAAGGCCAGCGCCGTCAGCACGCCATAGGCAATCGCGGAGATCAGCGCCCCGGGGTAGAAAATCTGGGCCGACGCCACAGGCAGCACATCTGACAGGGCCCACTTGGCAACCGGCGGTGCAAGCGCCCCCAGTAGCAAACCGATGGCAATGCCCACCAGCGCCAGCGCGAGAATTTGCAACAGATATACCGCAAAGACGAACCAGGCAGGCGCACCGAGGCTCTTGAAGGTGGCGATAACCCCACCCTTTGTATCGAGATAGGCGCGTACGGCATTGGCCACGCCGACGCCGCCAACGATCAATGCGGTGAGGCCGACAAGCGTGAGAAATTGCGAGAAGCGGGTGACGTTGCGAGTCAACGCAGGCGCTGCATTGTCGCGACTGCGAACGCGCCAACCGGCCTCGGGAAACTCGTCCTTTGCCGCCTGCGTGACAGTCTGCACGTTCTCTTCGGTTGGTTCGGCCAGCGCGATGCGGGTGGTCCATTCCACCAGACTGCCAGGTTGGACGAGTTCCGTACGGTCAAGCGTCTCCCGGTCGATCAACACACGGGGGCCGAGGAGAAAACCGTCCGACACGCGGTCGGGTTCTGCCACGATGGTGCCGGTGATAGGAATGGTCGCGGAGCCGATGGAGAGTTCGTCGCCGATCTCCAACTGCAAACGCGACAGCAGAACCGGGTCCACCACAGCGCCGCGCAAGGCCGCGTCGGCCGGTTCGGTCACCAGCGCACCCGTCAGCGGCCATGGATCATCCACCGCCTTCAATTCCACCAGTGACTGGTCGGTGCCGTCCACCGTTCGGGCCATCGCGCGCATGGCAGCGGCGGTGGAAGTCGACCCCTGCGCCTGCGCCCAGACCATTTCCGCCTCGGTGAGATTGCGCTGCTGCGTCCGCAAAGCGATGTCGCCACCGAGCAACGTGCGCCCCTCCTGCGCGATACCCTGCGTGATGGACAACGCCACGGAATTGACGCCGGAGATCGCGGCCACCCCCAGCGCTATGCAGGCGAGGAAGACATAAAAGCCCGTCAAGCCACCGCGCAATTCGCGCAGCGCAAAGCGCAAGGCGAGGTAAAGCGAAGCGGCGTTTTCAGCGCTCGCCGGGCGGACACGAGAGGCGCTGTCGGTGGTGGCTTCCACGATGCTCATTGCGCGGCCACCAGTACCGCATCGGCATCCTCTATCTCGCCTTGACGCACGCGCACGGTCTCGTCGCAACGCTCGGCCAGTTTCGGATCGTGGGTCACCAGCACCAGCGTGGTGCCGCGCTCGCGCTGCTTGGTGAACAGAAGGTCGGCGATCTGCCGCCCGGTCTCACCGTCCAGATTGCCAGTGGGCTCATCCGCCACGAGTATTTTGGGATCGGGTGCCAAAGCGCGCGCCATGGCCACGCGTTGTTGTTCGCCGCCAGACATTTGAGATGGGTAATGAGTGAGACGCTCGCCGAGGCCGACAGCCTTCAGCTCCGCTTCCGCCTTGTCGAAGGCATCCCCCACGCCCGCCAATTCGAGCGGCACGGCGACATTTTCCAGCGCCGTCATGTTGGGAATGAGATGGAAGGACTGGAAGACGATGCCGATATTGCGCCCGCGAAAAGCGGCAAGACCATCCTCGTCGAGATCAGAAAAATCTTCGCCCGCCAATTTCACCTTGCCGCTATCGACACGCTCCAGACCGGCCATGACCATCAACAAGGTCGACTTACCGGAGCCAGACGGGCCAACCACACCGACCGACCGACCGCCCGGAACAGCAAGGGATATGCCGCGCAGCACGTGCACCTGTGACGCGCCTTCCCCCAGCGTCAGATGAACATCGTCCAGCTCAATGGCGGGGGCGGAAGCATGTGAAGCCATGGTCGTCCTCATGTCGGCTCGCGCAGAGTTGGGAGGATTTGCAGGCGCGAGCATTGCCCCCATATGGAACGGGAGAAGGCGGTTTCAAACAGACGAATCGTCGCCATTTGTCGCAAAGCATTGGTAGGCTCGTTCAAACCCAGTTCAGGTTAAGCGCGTAAGTTCAGCGGTGAAGGAGAATAATATGACCCGATTTTCGTTCGACAGACGCACGCTGATAGCGACAATGACGGCTCTCCCGCTCGTGTTTGCAAGCGTTGTCCACGCTCAGAATGCGGATGACGACACGCTGCAGATCGTCGCTTTCGGCAACAGCCTGATGGCGGGGTATCAGCTTCCAGCCACCGACGGCTTCGTACCGAAACTGCAGGCTGCCCTGGATGCGAAAGGGTATCGCGCTAAGATTATCGCGGCAGGCGTGTCCGGCGACACGACCAGCGGTGGCCTTGCCCGTCTTGACTGGTCTGTGCCGGAGGGAACCGATGCCGTGCTGCTGGAACTGGGGGCCAACGACGCGTTGCGCGGTGTGCCGCTTGGCAAGACGCGCGAAAATCTCAATGCGATGATTTCGCGCCTGCAGGAACGTGATATCGAAGTGCTGTTAGTGGGAATGCTCGCCCCACCCAATATGGGCAAGGATTACGGCGACGAGTTCAAGGCAATCTTTGCCGATCTGTCCGACCAGTATGACCTGCCGCTCTACCCCTTCTTCCTCAACGGCGTCATGGCCGTGCCGGGCACGCAGTTGGGTGATGGTATGCATCCCAATGCGCGCGGGGTCGAGATCATGGTGGCCGGTATCCTACCTCAAGTAGAAGCGCTGATCGAAAAGCTGCGCCCCACGCCTTAAAGCATGTCCATGTTTGATGGACATGCTTTGGCGGTTTGTTTGCACTCACACTGTCGGCCTGAGGGCCTTCGCTACGCGGGTGCGGCGCTTTGATATACGCCGCTCCGCTTGCCATACGCCAGGTGGGCACTTGCCTCCCTCACGCTTCAAATGAAGTTTGACACTCTCTAGGCAAAAGGGCCGCCCGTTGCCGAGCGACCCCTCTGTTTCATCTCAGAATTTGTGAAAACCACCACGGAAACCGCCGCGGTGAGCGAAGCTGCGTTTCGAGAAGCCTTTGTGGCGGAAACCACGATTGGTGCGGAAGCCACCATGGTGGAAGGCCGAGCTCTTGTGCGACCGGCGGAACTTACGCTTTCCGTGATGGAAGCGGTGTTTCTTGAAGTGACGGTGGCGGATTTCGGTCACCGTCGCATCAACATCGCCGCGAGCGGCTGTGCTTTGCACCGGCGCGCTTTGAATGATCGACAAATGCAGCGGTGATGCATGGGACGGCTGTGCGACGATTGCACCAGCGAAACCGATTGCGGCGAGGGAGAGGATGCGAAGAAGGTTCATGGAAACGACTTTCTTGTTTGAGCCGGTGGCGATGGTTGATCGACCGGCCCGGCGTGCCACCCAGGGATTGGTGCGGCTTGTGTCCATGATGTGGGGACACCTCCTGCAACCTCAATTCAAGTCGACTACACAGTCGTGTGAGGTACCAATCGGTTCCTAATTTAGCCGAACAAGGAAGTCCGCCCCCATCGCTGGGGGCGGGCCATCGACTGCCCTGCCCGGGCGGTCAACTCTATGCGTCAGCCTTAGTGGCGGTGACGACGTGTGTGGCGATGGCGGTGGCAGAAATAGCGACCGTGGCAATGGCGGTGCGTGAAAACACGGCGGCGATATTTACGACGAATCTTGTGGCTGTGTCTGCGCGAGTGCCGGTGGCTGTGGCAGCGACGACCGTGACAGTGATAGCGCCGGTGGGTGTGCCGGTAGCTGCGGCGATGCACGTCGATAACGACACCGGTCAGACCTTTACTGACAGCACCAGATGACAGTTGACCAGCGGGCATGGCCTGCGCCGGTAGTGCGATGATCCAGGCCGACAAGCCCAGCACTGCGGCTGCGATGAATTTCGTGAGTTTCATGATTCCAGTCCCTCCCTGACCGAGTTTGGGCGGAAGCCCGTTGGTGAGTGAAGGTAGACTAGGGCCAAACTGTCGCAGCGACAGTGCAGTTTCTCACAAGTCATTTTGCAGACAGAGGCTTATGCCGGAATTTCCTGGCCATCGTAGGCAAATACCTTACCGGTATCGGCAGAGGTCAGACCATCGATTACATCCAGCATCGCCCGGCTCGCATAGTCCGGCGTGAACAGCTTGTCATCGGCGACATTGCGCTGGAAGGGTTCGGAAAGTCCCGTGTCCACCGTGCCCGGGTGCAGCCCAACGACGACACCGTCCGGCCAGCGACGTGCGTGCTCGATGGAGGCCGTCTTCAACATCTGGTTCAGCGCCGCTTTAGCTGAGCGATAGGAATACCAGCCGCCGATCCCGTTGTCGGAAATCGACCCTACCCGCGCAGACAGCGCCGCGAAGACGGAACGCCCCTCGCGGTTCATGGCAGGAAGCAGCGCCTTCATCATCAGCGCGGGACCGAACGTGTTGATGTGAAACACGCGCTGCATGTCGTCCACATTCAAAGCCTTCAGCGCCTTTTCCGGACCGAGATCATCACCCTCGTGCAACATCCCGGTTGCAACGATGACAAGATCAAGCGCCTCCTCCTTCATCGCGTCAGCCAAAGTGTGGACCGTCTCCGGCGCATCGTAATCGACCTGATGCGTGACGATGCGATCATCTTCGATCGGTGCTGCACCTAACCGCGAGCAGCAATGCAACCGTTCCAATCCGTCCCGCTTCAACAGGTGCGAAACGAAGGCTGAACCGATGCCGCCGGTAGCGCCCATGATGAGGGCCCGTTTTATTTCTGTTTCAGCCATCACCGGTCCTTCGGTTCTCAACTCGACGCGACAGGTCGAAAACCTCAATGGACCGATTTTGCTCCAGCAGGGCCACGCGGCATCGCGCCGCTAGGATCAGGATACTAGGCTTCCAATTGCACCAGCAAGTCCTTCGCGTCGATCTGATCGCCGCGTTTGACGAGCACGTCGGCGACTACGCCGTCTTCCTCGGCATGTAGTGCGGTTTCCATCTTCATGGCTTCGATGGAGAGCAGCACATCGCCGGCGGCAACCTCGCTGCCCGCTTCCACCATGATGGTTGAGACGACGCCCGGCATAGGCGCGCCGACCTGTTTCGGGTTGCCGTCTTCCGCCTTGGGGCGCGCGACGGCGGCCTGACCGCCATGGATGCGGTCGGGCACGCGGGCACGGCGAGGTTGACCGTTCAACTCAAAGAAGACTGTGACCATGCCCTGATCGTCCATCTCGCCCATGGCAAGACAACGGATCAGAAGAAGCTTGCCGGTCTCGATCTCCACGCGGATCTCGTCGCCCGCCTTCATGCCGTAGAAATACACCGGCGTCGGCAGCGCCCATGTCGGTCCGTACGCCTGCTGGGCCAGCGCGTAGTCCACGAAGACCTTGGGATACATGAGGTAAGACGCGAGATGCTGGTCGGAGACGTCGCGCCCGATGGCTTCTTCCGCTTCTTTCCGCAACGCCTCGAAATCGGCATCCGGCAGCACGTTACCGACGCGGCCTTCCAGCGGCTTCTCGCCTTTCAGCACCTTCGCCTGCAAGGCGGCGGGCCACCCGTCGGCAGGTTTCGATAATTCGCCTTTCATCAATGAGGCGACGGACTCGGGGAACGCGATTTCCTTGTCGGGGTCCAGCACCTCCGCAACCGTCAGGTCCTGGCTCACCATCATAAGCGCGAGATCGCCAACCACTTTCGATGACGGTGTGACTTTGACGATATCGCCAAACATTTCGTTGACGGCGGCATAGGTGTGGGACACCTCGCTCCAGCGGGTCTCCAACCCAAGCGAACGGGCTTGCTCCTTCAGGTTCGTATATTGCCCGCCCGGCATCTCATGCAGATAGACCTCGGAAGCTGGCGCCTTCACGTCGCTTTCAAAAGCGGCGTATTGTGAGCGCACCTGCTCCCAGTAGAGCGAGATGGAGCGGATCGCTTCGATATCGACGTCCGGCGCGCGTTCGTGGTGGGACAGCGCCTCCACGATGGAGCCGAGGCAGGGCTGCGACGTGCCGCCGGACAGCGCGTCCATCGCGGCGTCCACCGCATCGACGCCAGCATCGACGGCAGCGAGGACGGTCGCGGCGGACAGGCCCGAGGTATCGTGGGTATGGAAATGAATCGGCAATTTCGTTTCTGCCCGCAGCGCCTCAAACAGCACCTTCGCACCCAAGGGCTTCAGCAGGCCCGCCATATCCTTGACCGCAATGATATGGCAGCCGGCGGCCTCCAGCTCCCGCGCCATGGCGAGGTAATAGTCGAGATCGTACTTATTCCGCTTCTGGCCATTCTTCGGGGCGAGCACATCACCCGTGTAGCAGATCGTGCCTTCGCACAACTTGCCGCTTTCGATCACCGCATCGATGGAGACGCGCATATTCTCCACCCAGTTGAGGCAGTCGAACACGCGGAACAGATCGACCCCCCCCTTGGCGGCTTCATGGATAAAACGACGAACCGTGTTGTCGGGATAGCCGGTGTAGCCGACACCGTTTGAGCCGCGCACCAGCGCCTGCAGCAAGAGGTTCGGCGCGCCTTCGCGGATTTTGACCAACCGCTCCCACGGGTCTTCGGTCAGGAACCGCATGGCGACGTCGAAGGTCGCGCCACCCCAGCATTCGAGCGACAGCAGGTTGGGCAGCATGCGGCCATAGGCAGGCGCGGCAGCTGCAATATCAATTGTCCGCATACGGGTCGCCAGCAGCGATTGGTGGCCATCACGCATGGTGGTATCGGTGAGGAGCACCTTCGGATGCTCGCGCATCCACTTTGAGAAGGCTTCTGCGCCGTCTTTCTCCAACCGCTGTCGAGTGCCGTCCTGCACCTCTTTACCGGCCCATGGCACGACAGGTTTAGCGGCTGCCGGGTTGGGCTTCGTGCGATCCCGCGCTTCCGGATGACCGTTCACCGAGACGTCTGCGATGTAGTTCAGCAAGCGTGTCGCGCGGTCGCGGCGTTTCACCTTGTCGAACAGTTCCGGCGTCGAATCGATAAACTTGGTGGTATAAGTGTTATCGCCGAATTTCGGGTGGGTGATGATGTTCTCAAGGAAGGTCAGGTTGGTCGCCACACCACGAATGCGGAATTCTCGTAGCGCTCGATGCATACGCGCGATGGTTTCCTGCGGCGTCGGTGCCCAAGCGGTTACTTTCTCCAGCAACGGATCGTAGAAACGGGTGATAACAGCACCGGAATAGGCGGTGCCGCCATCGAGGCGGATACCGAAACCGGTGGCCCCGCGATAGGCAGTGATGCGCCCGTAATCGGGGATGAAATTCGCTTCCGGGTCTTCGGTCGTAATGCGGCACTGCAGGGCGTGGCCGTTCAGATGAATGTCGCCCTGAACCGGAACACCGCTTTCAAGCGTGCCGATCTTGTGACCGTCCACCAAATGAATCTGCGCCTTGATAATATCGATCCCGGTGACCTCTTCCGTCACCGTATGCTCCACCTGCACGCGCGGGTTTACCTCGATGAAGAAGAACTCCTCGGAGTCCATATCCATCAGGAACTCGATGGTGCCCGCGCCGAGATAGTTGGTCTCGTTGGCGATCTGCAGGGCGTAGCCGCACAGTTCCTCGCGCTTGGCGTCGGACAGATACGGCCCGGGTGCGCGTTCCACGACCTTCTGGTTGCGGCGCTGCACGGAGCAATCGCGCTCGAACAGATGCACCGCCGTACCCTGCCCATCGCCGAGGATCTGCACCTCCACATGGCGGGCGCGCTCCACCAAGCGTTCCAGATAGACCTCGTCCTTGCCGAAGGCGGCAGCCGCCTCGCGACGGGCCTCCAGCACTTCGTTTTCCAGTTCGTCTTCGGAACGGATGGTGCGCATACCGCGACCACCACCGCCCCAGGACGCTTTCAGCATGATCGGGTAGCCAACCTCGTCGGCCATCTTGCGGATGGTTTCCCGCGCACCGTCTTCATCGAAAGACGGCAGTGGAGGAGAGGCCGGCACCACCGGTACATTTGCCTCCACCGCAAGGTTGCGCGCGGCGACCTTGTTGCCAAGGCGACGCATCGTGTCGGCTTTCGGACCGATAAATGTGATGCCCGCTTCCGCGCAGGCGTCGACGAATTCCGGGCTTTCCGACAGCAATCCGTAGCCGGGGTGGATAGCGTCCGCACCCGACAATTTCGCGACACGAATGATCTCTTCGATGGAGAGATAGCTTTCAATCGGCCCCATGGGCTTCTTCAGGTGCGGGCCGGTGCCGATCTGATAGGCCTCGTCCGCCTTGAAGCGGTGCAGCGCCAGCTTGTCCTCTTCCGCCCAGACCGCCACCGTCTTCAGTCCCAATTCATTGGCGGCCCGAAACACCCGAATGGCGATTTCGGATCGGTTGGCGACGAGGATCTTGGAAATGGGCATTTTCGCTGAAGTCATGGGGGCGATGTCCGGCGGCGAGTTAGGTCTGCGCACCTGTCCTAACCTGCGCCCGCATCAAAGGGCCAGGGGCAGCCACGCATGGCTGCCCTGTTTCAATCGTCTTAGTAATATGTGTGTCGAGCGACGGACCTAGATACCATCGCAGGGGCGGCGGATGTAGCGGGCAAACACCCAGCCGACTTTCTGCGAAGCGTCATCATAAACGTAGAGCCAATTGCCCCGGCGCTGGTCGATTTCAACGGTATTCCCGTTGAAGGTCTGACCGATCATCTTCGATGACGCGGTGGGCTTGGACCGGATGGCAAGGAAGCCGGAACCCTTTTTCAAATTGTACGTATTGGACAAGCCGCTAACCGTGCCGCTGCAGGATCCGGCATGAGCGGTGTTAACGGACAGTGTCGCAAGCAGCACGATGGCAGCAAGACCCAGCAGGCGAATGGAAGAGTTGTATGTCATGGCGCTGTTCCTTCTCACATCTGCGATGGCGCCTTGCGCCATCCGTCTCAGAAAGATTGCAAAGCCAGCATTTTGCTGCAGTGCGCTTTTGCACATGTTGAAAACCCTCTGTTGGGAGGGGCACACGGTCCCGTGATCAGCAGTTAGCAAGACGTGATTGGTAAGAAACCATTTGGTTCCTATCTTCGGTTCATCACAAACCGAACCGGAGTTCGACCGATGGCCTATCAGCACTACAGCAACCGCGCCGATTACGCTGCAACCCGCAAACCTGTGCGCACCCGCATGACCCCTGCCACCGCGCTGGGCACCATGATGGTGATGTCCTTTATGCTGCCGCTGCAGGCCGCATCGGCCATGACAAGCGGATATGCCAAAAACTCTGAAAACGCTTACCACAACGAACTGGAACAAAACCCCTCCGAACGGGCGAGCCTGTCGGCGCCATGGCAGGATTGGGGCTTCTAAGCCAGCGCTAACGCTTCCGGGTCAGGACGCTTTCATGTCCGATCGGAGCAGATGGATGGTCATGCTCTCACGGATCCAGTCATCCGTTGCCGGATCGATAAGCTGCGGGAAGTGGTTGGCGAGGACTGCGTTCTTTCGCTCGATTGCCATCTGCACAATGTCGGGCTTGCCCTTCTCCGCCCATTCCTTGGGTGAAAAGCGGTTGGCGAGATCGGGATAGACGTAGTCTTTCTTCATCCGCTCCAGCGTCTGGCCGTGGCCGAGATAGTGGCCAGGACCATCCACGCAGACATCGCGCATGGCAGCGACGGAGAGCGTGTCCTCGTCCACCTCAATCCCGCGCACACAGCGCATCGCTTGGCCGAGCGCGTCGTTATCAAGGAAGAGCGACTCCAGACAGAAGCCCATCAGCGAGCCATGCATGCCAGCGGCTTCATAAATGATGTTGGTGCCCGCCATACCGGCCAGCGCATAGGCGATGCCCTTCTCCCAACCGGCCTGAATGTCCGGCATTTTGGCATCGCACATGCCGGCAGCGGAACCACCTGGCAGATCGTAGAAATTTGCCATCTGCCCGCAGGCGGCCGTCAGCAGCGCCTGTTCGCCGGACCCACCAGACATCGCACCCGTCCGCAGATCGGACACGAAGGGCCAGGTGCCGAAAATAGCGGCGTGGCCCGGCGATAGCGCGTTGACGTAGACCAGCCCCGCCAAAACTTCTGCGACCGCCTGCACGACGGCTCCGGCAATCGCAGCCGGAGCGGTAGCCCCGGCCTGACCAGCAGAGAGCAGCAGGATCGGCATGCCACCCTTCACGCATTCTTCCAGCACATCGCAGGCATCCGGCGCAAAGCGCAGAGGCGGCACGACGAAGCAATTGGTGTTGGACACGAAGGGCCGCGCACGGAATGCCTCCTCACCGCCTGCGATACGGTAAAGCATGTCCAGCGCCTGCGGCACCACATCCGGCAGGGTGAAGGATGTACCGATATGTTTCGACGTGCCGGAGACGCAGGCATAAAGCGTGTTCAGGTCAAGCTCATCCGGATCCACCACGTCCCGCGCCACCATGGGGCGCTGAAAGAAGTGAATGTTGTCCAGCACGTCCACGATACGTGCGGCATCGTAGATGTCCTTCAGATAGCTCTCGCGATACTCGTTCTTCTCCACATCGACGATGTGAACGGCAGCCCCCGCCGTGCCAAAATGCACCTTGTTGCCCTGCGGATGAAGATCGTGCTTCTCCTCACGACCGCACAGTGCAAAATCACGGTTTGCGTTGGCGACGGTGTCCATTACCAGCTCGCGGGGAAAGCGCAGCCGCCCGTCTTCGCTGTACACCGCGCCGACACTTTCGCAAGCTTCGATGCAAGTCGGCGTCGCCTGCGACAGGCCGATATTCTCCAGCACGTCGAGCACGGCCTCGTGCACCTGTTCCACCTGCGCCGGTGTGAAAGGTTTGTAGGTGCCGCCATCCATACCTGCGCGGATGGGGCGTATATCCTCCGTCAGCGGTGCCGCTCGCATGTCGCGACGTGCCTGACGGCCACCAGACCGGCCAGACCGCCTAGGCTGGGGCGGTGCCTGAAATTCATCGGCTAGGCTCATAGCGTCTCTCCTCCCAAAGTGACGTCGCCCGAAGGTCGGCTGGTGCT
>JBCCRF010000036.1:0-14932 GCA_039208305.1 Pseudomonadota bacterium | reverse complement strand
TCGGATGTGGCGACGTGGATCTCAGGCGTCTCCAGCACCTTGCCCGCGGGCAGAATGCCTTCGCGAGAGAAATGCAGAACCCCCATCTGCAGTTGGCATTCGCCCGTGGTCATGCGCTCCAGCACCATGCGGTGATTGCCGGACCACCCCATATGCACGCCGAGGCAACGACCGGATTCCTCGTCCGTCGTCGGTGTCAGCATGATCGTGCCAGGAAACGCCTCATGGCTTGTGCGCCCGCGACGATTCTCGCTCTTCACCAGACCCATTGGAACGGTGCGGCGGTCGATGGCGAATTCCGCCGTCCAACGCCCATGGAAATGCAGATACTCTGACAGATGCTGCGCTACCGGGATCACCGGCGCGCTCATCCAGTCCACCATACAGTCGTCGTCGCCATCATTGGTGAGGCACGACTTCATGACGGCGACGCCGGATGCCTGGCAGAGTGTCACGTGGATATCGAGGCGCAACTCGCGGTGATCGTCGCGGCACGTGAAGATCACGCCGCCATCGGTTTCCACCGTCTCGAGCCATTCGAAAATGCCGGCCCAGCCAGGTTTATCGGTATCCACCCGGTTCGCGATCAACCCGGGGTGACCCATGAAGCCCACACCGATCTCCGGCTGCATGGAAAGCGGAGCATGCTCGTCCATGGTGGCATGACCGAGCGGCCGTGCGCGGGAGCGGGCAAACATCTCGACATCCATTCCGTCATCGAGCCGCGCGCCGAGATAGATGATTTCGGGAATGCCGCCCACCCAGCCGAACAGAATGGTCGTGTTATGCGCGTCCAGCCGGTGGGTGCGGACGATATCTTGTCCGGTCATGGCGATGCTCATGAAGGGTGTGGCAGCCTTGCGGTTTCCACCCTCCTATCCCCACCACGACATTATGCAAGCGCCTTCGCGATAAAGAAGGGGTAGCTGAGCACGATGCCGATGAAGACGAACGTTATGCCCTGCGGAATGGCTTCCCAACCTTGCGCACGGGCAAGTGGCAAAATGAAAATCAGCAGCCAGCAGGCCTTGTAGATGACCTGAATGATCAGAACGGGCAAAAAGAAACGAGGCGCGAAGAAGCCGCCCACGGACGCCACCGCAATCGCCAGCCACAGCGAACCGACCAACAGGCGCAGCCCTTGCGATTCCGAAACCTTGTCCTCGAACACGCCTGTAACGCCACTGCCAGCGAGCATCGCCCAAACCACGGGCACGAGAATGAGCAGGTTGAAGCCGTAGGGCAGCCAGAGCAGGTGCGGCGTCACCCCTTCGTCGCGCCCAGCGTCAGCCCGGCGATGAAGTGCTTTTGCATCAGAAAGAACATGGCGACCGGAGGCACAGCGGCGAGCAACGAGGCTGCCGAGACCAGATGCCAGCGAGAGACGAACTGCCCGTTGAGCGATTGCACGCCTGCCGTAATGGGCTTGGCGTTCTCACCGTTGGTCAGCACCGTTGCCCAGAAATAATCATTCCACACGAAAGTGAAGATCAGCACAGCCAACGCAGCCAGTGCCGGACGCACCAGCGGCAGCACGAGGTGCCAGAAGATGCGGAACTCGCCGACACCCTCGATACGTGCACTTTCGATCAACTCATAGGGCAGCGCCTTGATGAAATTGCGCATGAAGAGCGTGCAAAAGCCAGTCTGGAACGCGGCATGGAACAACACGAGGCCGGTCACCGTGTTGTAGAGGCCGAATTGCAGCGACAGGTCGCGCACCGGTACCATGAGAATCTGGAACGGCACGAAATTGCCAGCGACGAAGATGAAAAACAGCGTCAACGAGAAGCGGAAATTGTAGATCGCCAGCGCATAACCTGCGAGCGCAGCCAGCCCGACGGACAGGATCATTGTGGGCACGGTGATCTTAAACGAATTCCACATGTATTGCAGCGCCTCGCTTTCGCGGAACACGGCGACGTAATTCTCGACCATCTGAAAGCTGCTGGGCCAACCAAACACGTTGCCCGCATTGATGTCCCCACCGGGGCGGATGGATGTCATCAGAATCGCCAGCAACGGCAGCAACCATATGAACAGCGCGACCGGCAGGCCAAACTTGTAGAGCGTCTGCGTCGTGGCCGACTTTTTCTCGATCGGTGTCGGAAACATAGCCTAAGCCTCCTCTATGCCCGGCGCTCGTCGCGCCACATCTTCCACAGGAAGAAGGAGATGAAGACCAGCATGATCATGAACAGCACGGTGGCGATGGCCGAGCCATATCCCATACGGAATCCGAATTCCGACAACGCTTGCTCGAACATGAAATAGGACAGCACGTTGGACGAACCGTATGGACCGCCCTGCGTCATGATCGCGATCATGTCGAACGAGCGGAGCGCGCCAATGACCGTGACAACGATGGCGAGGAAGGTCGCGGGCCAAAGCTGCGGCAGCACCACGTACCACAGCATCTTCCAGCCCTTGGCATTGTCCAATCGCCCAGCCTCGATCTGATCCGGCGACACATTGTTGAGACCGGTGAGATAGAGGATCATGCAATAGGCGATCTGCGGCCAGAGACCGGCGAAGATGATGCCATAGGTGACGAGATCCTCGTCTCCCAAAATGGACGGCGGAGTAGCCCCAAAGAACTCCCAGATCGCGGCCACGATGCCGAAATTCGGATTGTAGAACCACGAGAAGATGAGACCGACCACCACTTGCGAGATGACGAAGGGGAAGAAGAACAGCGACTTGTAGAGCCGCATGCCCGGCACCGTCTGGTTCAGAAACAATGCGATGAACAGGCCCGCTGGGACCGCCAGCATGTACAGAATGAGCCACAGGATGTTGTTGTACAGCGAAGTGTAAAAGCGATCGTCATCCATCAGCTCGACATAGTTGCCCATGCCCAGCCACTGCTTCTCGCCCAGCCCGTCCCATGCGTAGAAGCTGATCCAGATGGACTGGAAGATCGGGATGATGACGTAGATCAGAAAGAAGATCAGCGCTGGTGCGAGAAACAGCCAGGGCGCGACCTTCAGCCGATTGCGGCGCAGCCATGAGCGGTTGTCGGCCAACGAATTCGGCACGCTGGCATTCGGCACTGCCGGTGCGACGGACATGGCGATCCTCCCTCTCGCGCATTCTGGTTGCGATGCGCGTTAGAGAGAATGTGCCAGCAATCGCGCGGGCTTGCCAAGAGGCGGCGTGGTGCCAGTTTGCTTTTCCACGCTGGCTCACTGTTCGATGGCTATGGAAACAGGACCGGGTAAAGCGACGCCATCAACAGCACAGCCATCGTCCAATTGAAGATTCTCAGCCGCGTCGTGTTGGTGAGAAGATAACGAAGCTGCTGACCAAGCCATGCCCAACTGCCCACCGACGGCAGGTTAACCGCGCCGAAAACCACTGCAACAAGAAGAATGGCGGTCAGGCTCCGGTCAGGCGCGTAAACGGCAATCGCGAACAACGCCATCGCCCAGGCTTTCGGATTGACCCACTGAAAGGCGGCCGCCTGCAGAAACGTCATCGGTGTGCCGGACGCTTCCGCTTCACGCGGCGCCGCGGCGGTCGCGATCTTCCACGCGAGCCACGCCATGTAGATCACGCTGACCACCTGCAACACGGTGCGACTTGCAGGGTAAAGATCGAAAATCTGCGCCAACCCAACGCCGACAAGCGCCACCATAGCAACGAAACCCAAAGCCACACCGAGCATATGAGGCACCGTGCGCCGCACACCGAAATTCGCGCCCGACGCCATCAGCATGAGATTGTTCGGCCCTGGCGTGATGGATGTAACGAAGGCGAAGGATATAAGAGCGAAAAGGATTTCGAGCGACATGATCGTTGCAATGGAAAGCTGATTTGCAGCAGATAATGGCGCGATGTGAGCGCTTGTTCGTTGCAAAGTTGATCCCTTTGGCGCAATTTATGCAACAGATGAACGATCTTTCCGACATAGACCGCACAATATTGCGCCAACTGGAAGTTGATGCGCGCCAGTCCAATGTTGCGCTGGCACAAAGGGTCGGGTTGTCGCCATCCGCCTGTCTGCGCCGGGTGCAGGCGCTGGAAGAACGGGGCATCATCCGCAGCTACCGCGCCGTGCTGGACGAACGCACGCGCGGCATCGGCTTTATAGCCTATGTGTCGGTGGGCCTTTCGTCCCATACAAAGGCGGCGCAGGAAAATTTCGAACGCGCCATGACCGCCGCGCCGGAAGTGCGCGAGTGCCACAACATCACAGGCGTTGTGGAATACCTGCTCCGCGTCGAAGTCGCCGACCTGCCGACCTATAAGAGCTTCCACACCGATCGCCTGGGCGCGCTGCCACAGGTCAGCCAGATCACGACTTTCGTGGTGATGGGCTCACCAAAAGACGAGCGGGCTTAGATGCTGTCTAAGAGGCCGATTGGGCCTTGAATCCAATTGGTTTCGGCCGGGTAGCCGCCTATTCAGAAGACGTAATTTCGTGGCGGCACAGTTTCATGCAATTCCACTTCGCCATTATCAGCAGCAGCGAAGTGCTTGGATAACGGACATACATCTTCCAGCAATTGCAATTCGAAGCCAAAATTCGTCGTTTGATCATTGGGCCCGGTGGACTCGCCATCGCGCAACATCAGCGAGCCGTTCCTAACCCTGGTATGTACGGCAGATGATCGCTGTCCTGAACTCGCTGACCCCGTCCGACAGACATGGGATAAGCGCCCCCAGACTTTTCCCGGTCTTTGACCGTTAAAGCAATATCAGCGAGACGGGCGAATATGCGCTCTACGCAGCGCAGCCGCAATGAAGGGAAACACAGCCGCCCGTCCGAACGGCCCTCAAAAATTTTTAGCTCATGAATTGCGACAGGCCTGAACGCAAGCCACGCAAGTAACACCGCGCCAACGCCGATTTGCCGATAGAGGCGAGTGTCACACAGTCATTCTTGTTGGAGCCGAAGAAGGGTTCAACAAGGATTGTCGGATTCTGACTGGCGTGTAACGAACGACCACCACGTTCCGATGGGCTTCGAATTTTTACACCTCGATCCTTCAACCCAAGCGTCTCAATCATTTCTTCCTGTGCACTGGCTGCAATCATCTTTGCGATCTGAAAATCGCCAACAAGCGTTTCGGTGCCGTGCGACGTCGAGTTCAAAGCGTTGAAATGGAGTTCCGTGATGACGGTCGGTTTCCATGCATCCGCCTCGGCGTAAACACGCTTAATCTCTTTCGAATAGCTGCCGCTTGCTATGCGATTGAAGCGCTTCGCCACACAATTGTATTCCGGTGCATATTGGACCATGAGGTCTGCGATATCGTTGTTGTAGTCGAACTCAGAAGTCGACAAGGGCGACACGGCGTAAGCACCCTGCGCCTTCGAATTGTGGCCTACGACAACCGCCACGCGGGTGAGCATTTTTGAAACGGCCTGCTCTTCCATACCGAGCAAATCTTCTGCCTCATCGAGGAGCGAAAGAACCTTCGAAACGTAATCAGGGTCACCCGCGTAGCCTTTTGACTTCAGAAAACGGATGTAGCCTGCAGGATCTTCCGAATAGTCCTCCCAACCCGAGTAGACCGACCGGCTAATGAAGCGCCAATAGCCCGTGATAAACTGATCTACGGAAGCGAAACCGCAATAGGTATCGAGACCGTCGTGAGCCTCGTAGTCGACGGGTTCAGCGTACCCGACCATCTCCGCTCGAAATTTCAGGCCACCGAAATTGAAGTGTTTGATGGCGAGGTCGCTGGTTCCTCGTGCCGATTCAAGTATCCACTGCGCCAGTGTCACGGCCTTCAAATTTGGCGCCATGATATCGGCGTCTTTGTATTTTTCGACCAGTTCTTCCCAAATCTTTGACATCCCATTCCCTTCCCGTTCTTGACCGCAGAAGATTTTTAGCGGCCTCCATCGATGCCCCTGAAGAATAGTGACGACAGATTTTGCTGTGTGGAAGGCCTCAGAAGCGTTTTCACGCATTACTCACGCCGCTGATTTAACTACAATTCTTCCATACAGCGAGGAACGAAAAAGGGCCGTCCAAATGGACGACCCCCTTAAGATGCCACAACTGTACAGCGCTTATTTGTAAACGCGGGCCTGAACTTTATCGAGGCGGTCCAGGATGCGGTCGACGCGGTCGGGCTTCACCATGAATTCCTGGAAACCTTCCATACCGGCCTTCGCCATTTCAGCGGGGGCATCGCGGTCGTAGAACTGTGCGAGGCCTGCGGCGGTGGAGACGGTCTCGAAGCCTTCCTGGATGAACTTGTCGTCACCCACTTCCGCCTTGGAGTTGGGTGGTAACTGGCCGATGATCTTGTTCCACTCACCCTGGATTTCTGGCTGCGCCATGAAGGCGAGAAACTTTCGGGCGTCTTCCTTGTTCTTCGCGTTGGACGGGATGAACAGGGCATCAGCCGGTGCTTCTTCCGCACGCGCCAGGCCGGGGGTGATTTCCGGGAAGGGCATGTAGTCGATCTGGTCGTTGGTGAGACCAGCATCCTTCATGGCGGCAACGGCGAAGTTGCCCATAACGTACATGGCGGCTTCACCCTTCGCGAAGGGGGCAAGAGCATCCTGCCAGGACATGGTGGCGTGGTTCTCCACGAAGGAGCATTCGTCCAGCATCTGTTTCCAGTTGGTGAAGACCTGCTTCACCTTGGGGTCGGTGTATTTCACCTGACCGGCAGTTAACTGGTTGTGGAAATCGTAGCCGTTGGTGCGCAGGTTCAGGTAGTCGAACACGCCAGCGGCCGTCCACAGGAACTTGGTGCCGATGGTGAAGGGTGTCACGCCGGCTTCTTTCAACTTGCCGCAGGCGGCCATCAGTTCGTCCCAAGTCTTGGGTTCTTCGGTGATACCGGCTTTTTCGAAGATGTCTTTGCGGTAGTAGATGCCCCACTGGTAGTAGGAATAGGGCACGCCCCACTGTTTGCCGTTCATCGTCATGGTCGGCTTGATGGCCTCGAACGAGGTAGACAGGTTCGGGTCGGACGCCCACATGTCGGAGATGTCCTCGAACTGACCGGCATTGACGAACGGAGCCATGCGGTTGCCAGGATACCAGGCCGTGATGTCCGGTGCTTCGGCGGATAGGAAGTTGCGGATCGCGGTTTTGTGCGCCTCACGGTCGGTGATGTTCAGCGTGACGTTCACGTCCGGATTGGCGGCCTTGAACTTCTCCACCACCATTTCGATGCCCTGCTTCGGTGCGGGGTTTGGATCGTCGAAATTGATGACCAGATCGCCAGCGATTGCCGTCGTCGCGAAAAGGGTCGAGGCACAAAGCGCGAGCCCAACCTTACCAAAAGTGATGTTCATGCCTTAGTTACTCCCGTTGCATGGATGAATGCCGGGAGGACGCGTCAAAGCGTTCAACGCCGCCTCCCAACAGCTGCAAGCAGTCTAAGCACGAATTGTGGCACCCGCAAACAGGAGATGGCCCCAGATACACATCACACCTGTGGCCAGCGGGTTGTTTTCGTGGGCAATCCTCGCTTTGATTGCTGCAATTGGGAGCATCCGGGAGAGAGCGGCCATGGCTAGGGTCACGCTGCGCGACGTGAAAAAATCATTCGGCGATATCGACGTCATTCACGGCGTCGATCTGGATATCGAAGACGGCGATTTCATCGTGTTCGTCGGCCCGTCCGGCTGCGGAAAGTCTACCCTGTTGCGGCTGATTTCCGGGCTGGAGGAGACGACGTCGGGAACGATTGATATCGGCGGACAGGATGTCACCTTTGCGGAACCGGCTGACCGCGGGGTCGCGATGGTGTTCCAGTCTTACGCGCTCTATCCGCATATGACCGTTTACGACAACATGGCCTTTGGGCTGAAGATGAACGGTGTCGACAAAGGCGAGATCGATGAGCGGGTGCAAAAGGCGGCTGCTATTCTCGAACTCGGCCCGCTGCTCGATCGCAAGCCAGCCGCAATGTCCGGCGGCCAGCGCCAGCGCGTCGCCATCGGCCGTTCCATCGTGCGCAATCCGAAGGTCTTCCTGTTCGACGAGCCGCTGTCCAACCTCGACGCGGAACTGCGCGTTCAAATGCGGTTAGAGATCTCTAAGCTGCATAACGACCTAAAAAATACAATGATCTACGTGACCCACGACCAGACAGAGGCGATGACGCTTGCTGACAAAATCGTGGTGCTGCGTGCGGGCCGCGTGGAGCAATACGGATCGCCGCTGGAACTCTACGATAATCCCGACAACGCCTTCGTCGCCGGTTTCATCGGTTCCCCGCGCATGAATTTTCTCGATGCGGAAGTGACGTCGGCGAAGGCGGGCGCGGCAACGGTCGTCGTTCCGGCACTCGGCAACCTAAAGCTCAGCGTGAGCACGCGCGACCGCAAGCCGGAAAAGGGTGAGGCTGTGGAGATCGGTCTGCGACCGGAGCACTTTGTTGAAGCGAAAGGCAGAATCAACAGCTTCTCCGCCCCCACCTCTGTAGTGGAGCAATTGGGCGGCAACTCCTACCTCTATCTCGATGTCGGCGGCGACACACCGCTGACCGTAGAACAGAAAGGCCATTCGACGGTGAAGGATGGCTATGTAGCAAAGGTCGGCGTCGATCCCTCCATGGCGATGCTGTTTGGCAAGGACGGGCTGCGGATTTAGGACTGACTACAAAGGCGACCGCCGGTCAAAATTGTTTAGGAAGTCCTGCCTGTTTCAGCGTTTCATTAGCCGTATGGCGCGACTTGGTTCCGTGATCGACCGTGAAATAACGCTCACTAATCGGGCTATACCAGATTTCATGATCGCCCTTTCCTTGCCGGTGGAAAGTGCACCCTGCTTTCCGTAGCGCCTTCTTCAACTCCCGCAGATAGCCAGCCACGACGCGCTACACGCTTGGATTTGGGATCCGCGATAACTGGTTGGACATGATATGCAATGGGATTTCCGGCAGATCATTGTCGATGCCGTTCAGTTCGATCAAATCGCTGACAGCGGCCCGCACTTTTTCTTCCAACTTCTCATGGGTGTCGGCCTCTACCGCGAGGCCTGCAATATCATCGCTGGTGGCGACCCAAACCTGCGCTAAGGCATCCCATTCGGCGCGAACGATGATCGATGCGTGTTTCACAGCAAGTTCTCCTTAGATGACGTCCTACTGGTAGATTTTATATAGGCCTCCAGAGGTCTGACAACAGGTGGGAATCTTGCTGATACTAGAGTGCCTGTAAGGCCCCTACGCCACTGCCAACCCAACCTCCTCACCCGCCCTGATAAGCCAGTCCCAGAAATCGCGGGCGTAGCTGGACGTCACATAAAGATCGTAGGTGCGAGCCTCGCCCTGATCCGGCAGACGGTGGAGCGTGATCGGAATGCCGTGATGTGAGGTCAGGGCGACTGCGCCTTCGTCCATCATCGCGAAATCCAGCGCGATGCCAGAGGCGAGGACCCAATCCACCTTCGGGCCTGATGCGGTGATGACAACGCGAGCGTGGGTGAGGCCGGTGACTGCGGCGACCTCGGGCTTCAGCGCCTTACGGAGTGCTTCCTCCAGCCCTGGTGCGTCGCTCTCGATCTGCCAGCGACCGGGGCCGACGGGCATGGTCGTGACGCCCTCGCCCGCGTGCTTGTCGATCGCCGCCTGAGTCTTCGCCACGGTATCCGGCCATGCCTGTACTTGTACAAATGACCCAGGCAGCCGTTCTGAAAGCGTGATGCCAGCGTTGCCTGAGGCTGCACGGGGCATAGCCGCATCACCGATGGGAGATACGGGGTCGGGCGCGATGACCTGCGGCTTCGTCTTGCGGACAGGTGCTTTACGTTTAGTCGCCGCGATCTTCGGGGCAGGTTTCTTTTTCTCAGCCACGCATCCGCCCTCCGTCCGGGTCCACCATATGCGGGCTCGTCACCTCCACGGCGACATGGGTGCCGCGAATTGGGTTCGCCGCGTAGAGCCGTTCGCCGTGCCGCGCCTGACCGCCTTCCAGCAGAGCAAGCGAGACGTAACGGTTCAGCTCCGGCGAGAAGCAAGTGGACGTCGTGTGCCCCTCGCTACGCCCCGGTTCGTCGCGCCCGCCCTTCACCAGATGGGAGCCGCCCCGAATGCGCTGACCGTCGAGTGACTGAATCGCCACCAGTTGCAGCCGGTCGCTTTCGGCAAAGGCTGGCCGCTGACCAAGCACTTTGCCGACGAAGTTTTTCTTGTCCGACACCATGCCCGCAAGCCCGAGATCAGCGGGTGTCGTGCGCCCGTCCAATTCCGGCCCGGCGACGTGGCCCTTTTCGATGCGAAGCGTGCCGAGCGCCTCAAGCCCGTAAGGCGTGACACTAAAGGGCTCACCAGCTTCCAGCAGTGCATCCCAGATCGCCTGCCCATGGGTAAAGCCGCAATAAACCTCGAAGGCCATTTCACCTGAGAAAGACAGCCGCGCGACCTTCACCGGAATGCCGGAAATTATGCCGTCCCGCACGCCCATGAAGGGCAGGCCTGCGTCGGACACATCACAATCCTCGACGCAGACTGCGAGCAGATCGCGGCTCTTCGGTCCCGCAACGGCGACGCCCGCCCATTCGTCGGTGACGGAGGTTATGGCGACATTCAGGTCTGGCCAGACCACGTCTCGGTGATATTCGAGATGCTCCATGACCAGCCCTGCACCCGCTGTAGTGGTGGTCATCAGATAGCGGTGATCGTCCAGCCGCCACGTCGTGCCATCGTCGAACAGGATACCGTCCTCGCGCAACATCAGGCCATAACGGGCCTTGCCCACGGGCAGCTTGGCGAAAGCATTGGAGTAGATGCGGTTGATGAACTCGGTCGCGTCCGGCCCCTGAATGTCGATCTTGCCGAGCGTCGACACATCCACGATGCCCACCGACGAACGCACCGCCTTCGCTTCGCGAATATAGGCCTGCTCCACGCTTTCGCCCTGCGCATTGTAACTCTCGGGGCGCATCCACGGGCCGTTTGGAAAACACCGCGCCCCCTTCGCCTCGTGCCAGTCCTGCATCGGCGTGCGGCGCACGGGGACGAGATGGCCATAGGCTTCGCCCGCCACCGCGCCGATCGCAGTGGGCGTGTAGGGCGGACGGAAGCGCGTCGTACCAACATCGGGGATGGCCATGTCCCGCGTCTGCGCCATGATGGCGAGGCCGGTTATGTTGGACGTCTTGCCCTGATCGGTCGCCATGCCCAGCGTGGTGTAGCGCTTCAAATGCTCGACGGAGCGAAAGCCTTCGCGTTCCGCCAGCCGCACGTCATCCGCCGTTACATCATGCTGCAGATCGACGAAGGCTTTACCGCCGGAGCGGATTTCGAAGACGGGCGCGGGGGCATGGTCCGGCTCGTCGCCTTCGATATCGGGGCGGTTGGTCTCACCCTCACCGAGGCCTGCATCGGCCAACGCCTTGACGGCCGCTTCTTCGCCGGAGCGGAACGCGGCACGCAGGCCGAATTGGCCTGCCATGGCACCTGCCCCGTGCCAGTGCGTGTTGCTGTGCTCAGACGGTTCGCCCGGCAGGAAGGCTTGTAGCTCGGCATCCCACAGCGGCTTGCCGCCCTGTTGCGAGGTAAGATGGAATGCAGGTGACCAGCCGCCGGAGACGGCAAGGCAATCACAGGGCAGACGGCGGTTACTGGGGCCAACCTCGCCGGTTCGTTCATCAAAAGAACCGATATTAACGCCGGTGAGCGCGTTCCAGCCATGGGTGCCGGTGACGGCGGAATGGAGGTGGATCGCGGCGCGGGTCTCCTCCCCCGCCGCGCGAATGGCGTCGGACACATCCTCGCGCACATCGATAATACCGTTCACGATCACGCCTGCGCGAGCCATGTCGCGAGCCGCCAGCCAGCCAGTGTCGTTGTTGGTGAAGACGGTTACGGCGCGACCGGGCATCACACCGAATTCCACCGCATAACGGCGGGCAGCGTCAGCCAGCATAACGCCGGGACGGTCGTTGCCCGCAAACACCATGGGCCGCTCCAGCGCACCGGTGGCGATGACGGCGGATTTGGCCACGATCTGCCAAGCGCGCTGGCGCGGTTCGCCGGGCGCAGGGCGCAGCTTGTGATCGGCCACCCGCTCAATGGCAAGATAGGTGCCATCGTCGAACATGGACTGCACGGTGGTGCGGGTGAGGATGGTGACATTGTCCATCGCGGCGAGTTCCGCCAAGGCATCCGATGCCCAGACATGGCCTGGTTCACCGCCCAGCAGATCGGCGATGCCTGTCAGCGATCCGCCTGCGGTAGCGCGTTCATCGCAAAGGATTACGCGAGCACCCGCGCTGGCCGCGCGGCGCGCTGCTGCAAGACCAGCAGCACCGGATCCAACGACGAGGACGTCGCAAAAAGCGTGCATACGGGCGTAGTCGTCCGGATCCGCTTCCAGAGGCGCTTTACCGAGACCGGCGGCACGGCGGATGAAGCCTTCGCAGAATTCCCAGAATTTCGTCGCTGCATGACCTGGCGCCTTCGGCCCCATAAACGTCTTGTAGTAGAAGCCCGCCGCGAAGGCCTTGCCGGGCAGCTGGTTCACCGCCATCGCGTCAAATGCCAGCGAAGGAAAGCGGTTCTGTGAGATCGCTTCCAGCCCTTCGTAGATCTCGATTTCGGTCGATCGCACATTCGGCTCGCGCCTTCCGCCGGACCGTAGGGTGACGAGGGCCGATGGCTCCTCAGAGCCTGCCGTGAAAACACCGCGCGGGCGGTGATATTTGAACGACCGCGCCATGAGCTTCACGCCGTTCGCCAGAAGAGCAGAGGCCAACGTATCGCCCTTGCGGCCCTGATAGGTCTTACCGTCAAAGGTGAAATTGATCGTGACGTGGGACGTATCAATCAATGTACCCACATGATCGCGCAGGGTGAGGCGGTGGTTGCTCATTTCACCACCCCCTTCAGCTGCTCGGCAAACGGGCCAACCGGCTCGCACTTGGTGATCTGGTGTGTAACCGTGTCTCGGGTGACGATAACATGGGTGCGGCAACCACCAGTGTGCAGCCACAACTCACGATGGGTGCCCGCAGGATTAGTGCGGCGATAGACGTAGGCCTTATGGGCATCCATGTCGTCGCTATCCAGCGCGGGGCGGACGGCGGAAGCGTCACCCTTGTAGGTGAATTCGCGGCTGTCTCGCTCACCGCAGATGGGGCAGATAATTCTCATCGTCTCCCCTCCCTAGTGATACCACGCCGTCGGGCCTGCGCCCTTTTCGTCGATCCCACGCCCTTCCTCGTAACGCTCCAGCGTGAAGGCTTCGTTCAGCTCGTGGGGGGCGCCAGTGGCGATGGTGTGGGCGAAGCACCAACCAGAAGCGGGAGTCGCCTTGAAGCCGCCGTAACACCAGCCTGCATTCAGATACATGCCAGGCAGCGGGCCCGTGGCGATGATGGGTGAACCGTCCAGCGACATATCCATGATGCCGCCCCAGTTGCGCAACAACCGCACGCGGGCGAAGCAGGGATACATAGTGATGAGCTCGCTCATCACCTCCTCCCAGACCGGTAGGTTCCCGCGCTGGGCGTAGGAATTGTAGTAATCAATGTTGCCGCCGAAAACCAAACCACCCTTGTCCGACTGAGAGACATAAAGGTGGCCGGAACCAAAGGTGATGACATTTGGCACGGCGGGCTTGATGCTTTCGGACACGAAAGCCTGAAGCACGGTGCTTTCGATGGGCAGTTCCGTGATCCCCGCAGTCGCGAGCACTTTCGATGTGGCTCCGGCGACGGCCACGCCGGTTTTCTCGGCGCGAATTTCCAGTGGCTCCCCGTTGCGGATGGCTTCGACGCCGACGATTGTGTCACCCTCGGTGAGAAAGCCTGTGACTTCCGTATTCTCAATGATGTCCACGCCCAACGCCGACGCACCACGGGCATAACCCCAGGCCACCGCGTCGTGGCGAGCATTGCCAGCGTCCGGTTGCAGCAGACCGCCTTCGATGGGGAAGCGGGCTGAGCCTGACACGTCGAGACCGGGGTTGAGGCGGCCCACTTGATCGCGGTCCAGCAATTCTGATTTCAGGCCCAAGAGGCGCATCTGGTTGCCGCGCTCGGCATAGGCATCCATCTGACCCGGCGAGTGGGCGAGATTGATGACGCCGCGGGGCGAGAACATCACGTTGTAATTCAGGTCGTGGGAGAGCTCGCGCCACAGCTCCATCGACTTCTCGTAGAAGCGGGTGTTGGCGGTCAGGCGGTAATTGGAGCGGACAATCGTGGTGTTGCGGCCGATATTGCCAGAGCCGAGATAGCCCTTCTCAATCACCGCGACATTTGTGATCCCGTGGACCGAGGCGAGGTAGTAAGCCGTCGACAGGCCATGCCCGCCGCCGCCAATGATGATGACGTCGTATGCTGGCTTCGGTTCCGCCTTGCGCCATGCGGGCTGCCAGTTCTTGTTTCCGGTCAGCGCCTGTTTGACGATCTGCAGAGCGGAATATTTCATCGCCTCACGGCCCCCTCCGCGCGGGTGTTGGCAATCCGCGCGAGCTTTACCTTATCGCGGCAAGCGGACTGCGCAATGACGAAAGCGGCATCAGTGTCGCAAATCGGGGCTACCGCGTGCCCGCCAGAAGACCCAGCTTTTCGCGCCGGCGAAACCGGACGGTCAGGGCGGTGGCAGCGACGGCAAGGCCCGCTACCAATCCACCCCAAACCCCAATGCCGCCGTAGCCCAATGTAAAGCCCAGCACATAGGCCAGCCCCACACCCACCGGCCAATAGGCGAATGCGGCGATAACCATGGGCCATTTGGTGTCCTGCAACCCGCGCAGGTTGCCCGATGACGCGACCTGCAACGTGTCGAAAATCTGGAACAATGCCGCCATGAAGAGCAATGATACGGCCACCGTGATAACTGCTTCCGTATCGGGCGTGACCTCGTCGAGGAACAGGCCGATAAGTGGTTCCGGCATAAGCAGAAAGACCGCTGCTGAGATGAAGGCGAAACCGACGGCAGTGATGTAGACGGCCGTAGCAGCGAGGCGGATGCCCGCAGGATCGCCCTTGCCCGCTTCGCTCGCC
>JBCCRF010000035.1:0-15073 GCA_039208305.1 Pseudomonadota bacterium | reverse complement strand
GCGATGGATGACGTGATCTTCTCCGGGTCCGGCAACCGCCCGTCGCGCAACATGGCGGAAGTTGCACTCTTCTTAAAGAACAACGACCGCACAGCCCCCGCCGCCTTTAACGATGCCGATGAATTGCAGGTTTCCCGTCGCATCGAACGCGAGGCGGGCTCAGTTTACCGCATTAATGGCAAGGATGTGCGCGCGAAGGACGTGCAACTGCTGTTTGCAGATGTCTCCACTGGGGCTCGATCGCCCTCCATGATCGGGCAAGGTCGTATCGGGGAATTGATCTCCGCAAAACCGCAGGCGCGTCGTGCGCTCTTGGAAGAGGCGGCCGGCATTTCCGGCCTGCATTCCCGCCGCCATGAGGCGGAGCTTCGCTTGCGCGCTGCTGAAGCCAATCTGGAGCGGTCTGATGATGTGATCGCGCAATTAGACAATCAGTTAGAAAGCCTGAAGCGTCAGGCCCGTCAGGCCAATCGTTACCGCAATCTCGCGGGCGATATTCGCCGCGCGGAAGGCTCTATCCTTCATCTGCGATGGGTTGCAGCGAGCGAAGCTTTCCAAATCGCCGAAAGTGAGATGTCGGACGCCACCGTGAAGGTCGGTGAAAGCCAGATCGTTCAGACCGAAGCTGCCCGCATGCAGGCTATCATAGCCTCTAAACTGCCTGCTCTGCGTGATGCGGAAGCGGCTGCCGCTGCAGCGCTGCAACGCATCACCATATCCCGTGATCAGCTGGATGACGAAGCCCGCCGCGCCGAACGCCGCGCCCGCGATCTGGTCGCACGCATCACGCAACTGGAGCAGGACATCGCCCGCGAGGAAAAAATGGTCGCGGAGAACTCCGACATCATTTCTCACTTGGAGCGGGAAGAGAAACTTCTCTCCGAACAGACAGGCGGCAACGCCGAGCGCGAAGCACAGTTGAAGACTGCGCTAGACGAGGCGCAGAAGGGTCTCTCCGAGAGCGAGACGGCACTTGGTGAAAAAACTCAGGAACTGGCTGCCCTTCGCGCCCGCATTCAGCAGAATGCCAATCGCATTCGCGACGGTGAACGCCGTCTGAACACTGCCCGTGAGCAGGTGCAGAATGTCCGGAGCGATCTGACTGCGATTGTCAAGAAGATCAGCGAAGAGTCCAAGGTGCAGGCAGCCAGCGTCGAAGTTGAACGTTTGCAGGGCGAGGTGGAACGCGCAACATTAGCGCAGGATGAGGCGGAGCGACTGGCCGAACAGGCGCGAGAGGCAGAGCAGGCCACCCGCCAGCCCGTGACGGAGGCGCAGGCCGAATTGGATCGCATCGAGACCGAGGCGCGTACCCTCTCAAAGATGCTCAATGCAGGCGGCAAAGACCTCTTCCCTGCTGTGCTTGAACAGATCACGGTGACGGCTGGTTACGAACGCGCCCTCGGCGCAGCGTTGGGCGAGGATGTCGATGCGCCTCTCGATGCTTCAGCGCCCAGTTTCTGGAGCGATGACAACGACGTCTTGAGCGATGACCCAGCCTTGCCGGAAGGCGTCATGTCGATGCTGGAGGTTGTGGAAGCGCCGAACGCTTTACACCGCCGATTGGCCCAAACGGGCATTGTAGAGGCGGCTGAGGGCGCTCTGCTGGCGGATCACCTCGCCACGGGACAGATTTTGGTCAGTCTCGAAGGTGACATCTGGCGTTGGGATGGTTTCCGAGCCAGCGCTGAGGCGCCGACTTCCGCCGCAATCAAGCTTGAGCAACGCAATCGCCTTGCGGAATTGGATAAGCAGGCTGTCGAGGCGACAGTTTCGCTACGCGAGGCGAAGGAAGCCTTCGAGGCTGCTAAGCAGGAAGCGGAAACCACGCGAGGAACCGAGCGCGACTGCCGCAACACCGCGCGCACGATGGGCGAGCAATTGGAGGCGGCGCGCCGCACGCTGGCGCAGGCGGAACGCGACATCGGCGATCTCTCCAACCGCCGCTCAGCATTGGAAGAGGCCGAAAGCCGCCTCACTATCAATCTGGCTGTAGTCGAGAAAGAACTGCAGGCGGCACAGGCTGATGAAGCCTTGACACCACAACCCGCCGAACTGGAACAACAGGTCACGGAAGTATCCACCAGAACGGCCAAGGACCGCGCTACTTTCGCCGAATTGCGGGCGGAATTCGAGGCGCTGGCGCGTGAAAACACCATGCGGCTTGATCGTCTCACCGCCATCGGCCGGGAACGCAACGCGTGGAATGAGCGCGCACTCAATGCCGACCGTCAGATCACCACCTTGCGGAAGCGGCTGGAAGACACAGTGGCTCAACGGGATAAAGTGGAAGCCGCGCCCGACGACATCGCGGTCCGTCGACTGAAAATAACGTCCAAGATCGAAGAGGCCGAAACGGTCCGCAAGAAAGCCGCTGATGATCTAGCCAAAGCAGAAAATGATCTGCGTGATGCCGACAAGGCGGCAAACTTGGCGCTTCAGGCTTTGTCAGACGCGCGGCAACTCTCCGCCCGTGGCGAAGAACGGCTTGAAGCGGCGCGGGAACGCAAAAGCGAAGTTGCGGCCCGCATTCGCGAAGATATGGAATGTCAGCCGCAGGAAGTGCTTACGAAGGCTGGTGTCGAGAACTCGGAAAAACTGCCGGATCGCGAGCAGCTTGAAAGACGCCTTGAGCGTTATAAAGGGGAGCGTGAGCGCCTCGGTGCGGTAAACCTGCGGGCTGAGGAAGAACAGCGTGAGATTTCCGAACAGCGCGATACGCTGGTTTTTGAGCGCGATGAGTTGATTGAGGCGATCAAACAACTGCGCAGCGGAATCGCAAGCCTTAATAAGGAAGGGCGCGAACGCCTTCTGGCGGCCTTCGATGAAGTGAACGCTCAGTTCCAGACACTATTCACCACCTTATTCGGCGGCGGCACAGCAGAGCTTCAACTCGTCGAGAGCGATGATCCACTGGAAGCCGGTCTCGAAATTCTCGCCCGCCCGCCCGGCAAGAAGCCCCAGACGATGACGCTTTTGTCCGGAGGTGAACAAGCGCTCACTGCGATGGCCCTGATCTTCGCTGTCTTCCTTACCAATCCGGCACCTATCTGCGTGCTGGACGAGGTCGATGCGCCGCTGGACGACCACAATGTCGAGCGTTTCTGTAACCTGATGGATGAAATGTCGAAGAACACTGACACGCGCTTTGTGATCATCACTCACAACCCGATCACTATGGCGCGCATGGACCGACTCTTCGGTGTCACGATGGCCGAGCGCGGTGTGAGCCAGTTGGTCAGCGTGGACCTGCAAACGGCGGAATCCTTCCGTGAGGCGGGCTAGGTGAGCAATCTCATAACGCCGTATGGGCCGGGGTGCGACATGCCCGAAGCCGACACTGACGTTCATGGCGTCAAAGGCGCGAACCTGATCACGATGGCAAAGCTTGGCCTGCCTGTGCCACCCGGTTTCGTGATCGGGACTCAGTTGGGCAAAGAAGTGGCTTCTGGGCGCTCCGAGATACCGGAGTTAGCGCTGCATGAGATCGAAAATGCAATTAAGGCACTGGAAAAGCAGTTGGGGCAGCCCTTCGGCGGCGGTGATAAACCTCTGCTTCTCTCTGTCCGTTCCGGCGCTGCGGTCTCCATGCCGGGCATGATGGATACCGTCTTGAATCTCGGCTTCAACGATGCCGTCGCGATGCAAGTGGCTAAGATTACGGGGGATGAGCGCTTCGCGTGGGACACGTACCGCCGGTTTATCGCCAGCTTCGCGCAGGTCGTCCTTGAATGCGATCCATACGATTTCGAGGACATGCTGGACGAGTTGCGCGCTGCAGCCGATGTCGAGACAGACGCCGAACTACCGACCGAGCGGTTTCGGGAAGCGGTAGAGCGCTCCTTTGCTATCGTAGAAGAAACCAGCGGCGAGCCCTTTCCCCAGGACGTCCATGATCAGTTGAAGTTTGCACTGAGAGCTGTGTTCCGTTCCTGGAATACGGACCGCGCGAGGCGCTATCGGAAATTGCAAAACTTATCCGAAGAGGGCGGCACAGCGGCAATTGTGCAGGCAATGGTGTTCGGTAATCGCGATGCGGAAAGCTGCACAGGCGTCTATTTCACGCGCAATCCATCAACCGGCGACTCGGTGCCCTACGGCGAATGGTTGCCGAATGCGCAGGGCGAGGACGTTGTGTCAGGTATGCGGACGCCCTGCGAATTGACCGAGATTGGCCGCGAACTGTCTATGTCATCAAAGCCCTCGTTCGAGGGCGAATGCCCCGAACTCTACGCGGAACTTCTTCGAATCGGGGAACAATTGGAACGGCATTTTCTCGATATGCAGGAGATCGAGTTCACTGTGGAAAGCGGCACACTCTACATGCTGCAAACGCGCAGTGGTAAGCGCACGCCCAGAGCTGCGCTCGCAATTGCAGTAGGGCTCGCGGAAGACGGAATTATCAGCCGAGATGAGGCGCTCTCACGGTGTTCCGAAGATGAACTTAACGCGCTGCAAGTCGCCAAAGTTGATATCGCTAAGGCTCCAAAACCATTGGCCAAAGGTCTGCCGGCATCACCGGGTGCGGTGAGTGGTGCCATCGCTCTGTCGTCGGATGAGGCGGTGGCTATGGCCGAACAAGGCGAAGCCGCCATCCTGGTTCGCTCGGAAACCGATCCGCGTGACGTCCACGGCATGCACGCTTCCGTTGGTATCCTGACGAACCGTGGCGGCATGACGAGCCATGCTGCTGTTGTTGCCCGTTCCATGGCGAAGCCCTGCATCACGGCGTCAATCGACGTGGTCATCAACCTGGAGGCGCGCCGCTGCGAGATCGGCAACGCAACGTTCAGCGCTGGAGACATGATCACTATCGATGGTGCAAGCGGGCAGGTTTTTTCCGGTGAACAGCCCCTTGTTCGGCCTAAAGCTGATGGTGCCTTGGCCAAGCTGTTGGAGTGGCAAAAAGACGTCAACGGCTAACCGGCTATGGGCGGTCTCTATCGCGACGATTCCTTTTTCACGCTGTCCACTAGCGGTCAGGTCGGATTAGTCGTGTTGTCCGCCGCTCTCGCAATCATTTGGCTTTGGTCAACGTGGCGCTTGGCGAAGGATAGGGAGCTCTGGCAGCGACTGGTGATCAGTCTCGTCGCCTTTGCTCTCTTCGATTGGCTCACGCCGCAAATCTATTACTTCTACTATCTAGGCGTGATCGGTGATCTGCCCTTACAGGTCGTCATGGATCTGCCACCGACACCGACGGACCTGTTGCGCTTGCTCACCTTCAACGAACGCAGCAACCTCTCCTTTCACAGCCGTGGCCTGTTGGGATGGGCTTTGATCGCAATCGCCCTGATGCAAAGTTGGCGGCGGTCGGTCTGAGTGCTCCATCCAGCCTATATCAGGCAGCCCGCAGACCTTCTTTATTCGCCCAATGCTCCGTGTCGTCGAGTGCAAGTTCGAGACGGTCGAACAGCGCGTTCAACTCGTCTTCATTGATGATCATGGGCGGGCAGATCGCGATCGTGTCGCCGATGGCGCGCAAGATGACGCCGTGCGCCTGACAACGAACCGCACAATGCGCGCCGACGCCCTGCGTAGGGAACCAAGCCTGTTTGGTGGCTTTGTTGGACACCAATTCGACACCGCCGACCAGTCCTGAGTTGCGCACTTCGCCGACGAGCGGATGGTCCGCCAGTTTGGCCAGCCGCGCTTCGAAGAGCGGTGTCAGATCTCGCACGCGTTGTACGATGTTCATGCGCTGATAAATTTCAATGGCCTTCACGCCCATGGCGCAGCCTAGTGGATGGCCGCCATAGGTGTAGCCGTGGCCGAAGACGCCGATCTTCCGTGATTGATCTTCTAGCGCGTCCATCATGAATTGCGGCACCAGCACTGCACCAAGCGGGGCGTAGTCCGAGGTCATCTGTTTGGCGCAGGAAATCGTGTCCGGCACCATGCCGTGGGACGACGCGCCGAACCACTCGCCGGTGCGCCCGAAGCCATTGATCACTTCATCATCGATCAAGAGAATATCATGCTCTTTCAGGATGGGCTGAATAGCTTCGAAATAACCCGCAGGCGGTACAATGACGCCACCAGCACCCATGACAGGCTCGGCAATCATGGCAGCAATCGTGTCACCGCCTTCGCGCTCGATCAGGTCCTCCAGTGACTTTGCGAGGCGCGCGACGAACTCCTCTTCGCTCTCGCCATCATGGCCGAAGCGGTAGTGGTGGGGGCAATCGGTATGCAGCACGCCGTCAAACGGGAGATCGAAATCCATATGGTTTGCGGGCAGGCCGGTCAGAGATGCCGCCATCAGCGTCACGCCATGATAGGCCTTGATGCGGCTGATGATCTTCTTCTTTTTGGGCCGCCCCAGCGCGTTGTTGTAATACCAGGCAAGCTTCACCTGCGTGTCGTTCGCTTCTGAACCGGACGAGGTATAGAAAATCTTGGAAACAGGAACAGGGGCAAGTTCCTTCAGCTTCTCTGCCAGTTCGATTGCCGGTTCCGTGCCGCGCCCGGAAAACTGGTGGTAATAGGGCAGGGCGCGCAGCTGCTCGGTGGCCGCCTCGATCATCTCTTCATTGCCGAAGCCCAAGCCGGTGCACCACAGGCCCGCCATGCCCTCGATATACTCGTTGCCCTGTGTATCGGTGATGAACACGCCCTTCCCCGACGCCATGATGGTCGGCCCCATCTCCCGCAATTTATGCAGCGGCGAATAGGGGTGGAGCACCGCGTCGAGATCGCGGGCCTGCACGTTGGAAAGAGGCTGGCTCATGGTTCGATCCACCATAAAGGAGAAACGTTGGGCGTCAGCCTAATCACGGAGCATGACGCGCCGCAAGGCTTTGACGTCGGCCATCACCTCGCCCAAAGTCCGTCACGGATTCGCGGCAAGACAACGCCGCCGGGAGGAAAAATAACGATGCTCGGATTGATGCAGGAATGGCCGCTGCTGTGCCACAAGCTGCTGGACTACGCGGCCCGACAGCATGGCGCGCGTGAGGTGATTTCACGGTCCACGGAAGGGCCGATCACGCGTACCAACTACCGCGATATTCACACGCGTTCCAAGCAGCTGGCGAAGTGGCTGGATGCCAATGGCTACAAGCTGGGTGACCGTATCGCGACGCTAGCCTGGAACACCGGTCGCCACATGGAAGCCTGGTACGGCATCATGGGCATCGGCGCGATTTACCATACGCTCAACCCGCGCCTGTTTCCCGATCAGATCGCATGGATCATGAACCATGCAGACGATCAAGCTATTCTGGTCGATCTCACCTTTGTGTCGATCATCGAAACGATTGCCGACAAAGTGCCGGGCCTGCGCCATATCATCGTGCTGACCGATGAAGCGCATATGCCGGAGAGCAAGCTCGATCTGATCTGCTACGAGACGCTGCTGACCGAAGTCGATGCGGACTTCGCCTGGGCCAGCTTCCCGGAAGAGACTGCAGCCGGCATGTGCTACACGTCCGGTACCACGGGCGATCCCAAGGGTGTACTCTACAGCCACCGCTCCAACGTTATCCATGCCATGATGGCGGCGCTGCCCGATGCGCTGAACCTGTCAGCCAACGAAGTGTTGATGCCTGTCGTCCCGATGTTCCATGCGAATTCTTGGGGTCTCGGCATGGCCGCGCCGCTCACTGGCACGACGATGGTCATGCCCGGCGGAGGCATGGACGGTGCGTCGATCTTCGAGCTTCTCGATACAGAGAAAGTGACGTTTACGGCCGCTGTTCCGACCGTCTGGTTGGGCTTGCTTCAGTATCTGGAGGAGACCGGGAAAGAGCTGCCCTACCTGAAGCGGGTTGTGGTCGGTGGGGCGGCATGTCCCCGAGCCGTGACGGCAAAGTTCGAGCAACAATACGATGTCGAAGTCGTCCATGCCTGGGGCATGACGGAGATGAGTCCTCTAGGTTCACTCGGCTCGATCAAGCCGGAATATGGTGGTCTCGACCTCGAAAAGACGCTGGATATCAAGGAGAAGCAAGGCTACGCGCCCTTCGGCGTGGAGATGAAAGTCACCGACGACGAGAACAACGAGCTACCGTGGGACGGAAAGACATTCGGTCGCCTAAAAGTGCGTGGTCCTGCGGTTGCGAAGGCCTATTACGGCGGTGCAGGCGCTGAGCAATTCGATGAAGAATTGTGGTTCGATACCGGCGACGTCGCCCATATCGACCAACATGGCTATATGCAGATCACCGATCGAGCGAAGGATGTCATAAAGTCAGGCGGAGAGTGGATTTCGACCATCGACCTTGAAAATCTCGCCGTGGGTCATCCTGACGTGCAGGAAGCCGCCGTCATTGGCGTCGCCCATCCGAAATGGGATGAAAGGCCGCTTCTGATCTGCATTCCGCGCAAAGGTGCGTCGCCCGCCAAAGAGGACATTCTGGTCTTTATGGAGGGCAAGATTGCAAAATGGTGGATGCCGGATGATGTGGCCTTCGTCGACGAGATCCCCCACACCGCGACCGGCAAGATCCAAAAGATCGAACTTCGCAAGCAATTCGCCGACTACAAGCTGCCAACCGCATAGGCACCTTGCCGTGCCGCCCCGCTGCGCTATGACACTCTCATGATGCGCACGGGATATATCGAACGGTTCGAGTTTGAGGCGCGGGGCGTGTCAAACGCTGCCATCTGGTGCCAGCGCTTAGCGGTATTCTGTGTGCCCTATCTCGCCATCGTCATTCTCGGCCATCGCTTCGGTGGCATCGAAACGGCGCAGGCCTTCTGGTTGCTGGGACTTGGCGCAGCCATGCTGCTCTTGGCCCTCGGTTTGGGTGTTTGGGGTCTCTACCGGCTTTGGACGTTTGGCGACCAGGGCGGAATGCGCTCGGCGCGAGGGCTTGCAATCGCGTTGGCGCTGCTGGCCCCCTTCGTTTACCAAGGGGCGCGGGCCTTCGCCTTGCCACAACTCTACGACATCTCCACCGATCTCGAAGACCCCCCACAATTCGATAGCGCTATGGATGATCGGGCTTTCGGCATGAATGGCGAGAGCGCCTTCGATGACGTTCAGAAGCAGCTGCAAATCGAGAGCTACCCGCGTGTTGCGGCGCGTCGCTATCCGCTGGGCATGGTGCGGGTTTTCCGTGCGGCGGTGGAACTGGTGAGCGAACGTGACTGGACGATCTTGACGGGCGATCGCAGCAATTCCGAAACCGCCATCGACGAGGAAGGAAGCGATCTGACTGCACGGCCCACCGTGGGTGCGGACGGTTTGCCTCTCAACCCTGTGCTTCCGCGGTTCCGCCCGACGCGTTTGGATGAAGAGGCGTCGGAGGCAGTCGAAGCCTTCGAGACTGTTCAGGTATCGCCCATCGGCAGAACCACAAGCGATGCTGCGGCTCAAGACGAGCGTTACATTGAAGCTATTGCAACGTCCCTCATCTTTGGATTCGAAAGTGATGTCATCATCAGGCTGATCGAAGAAGAAAGCGGCACGCTGGTGGACATGCGCTCCAATTCACGCTTCGGACCGCATGATCTTGGCGCAAATGCTGCGCAGATCGAAGCTTTCTTGGCCGATCTCGACGCTTCGTTGCAGGGCCTCGCGAATTAGCGCGTCACACCGGGCGATACATGCTACCCAGCATCGGCGGTCCATCACAGACCACTTCGCCTTTGCCAACCAGATCTTCGAGATGCGCGAGCACCGAAAGGCCCGCAGCACCGTGCAGCTTGGGGTCGGTGGAGCGGTAGATGATGGCGACCATCTCGGGGATCGTTGTCCGTCCTTTGCGAACCTGATCAAGCACGGCCTGCTCACGCATTTTGCGGTGGGCACGTAGCGCTCGCACGAAGGCATGCGCGTTCTCGAGTCGCCCGCCATGTCCCGGAAAATAGATACTCTGGGGTTGCTCCAGCATGGTGTCGAGCGAAGCCATATAGTCTGCCATGGAGCCATCGGGCGGCGCCACGATGGATGTTGCCCAAGCCATGACGTGATCGCCCGACAACAGATAGTCCGTTCCGTCCAGCGCGAAGGCGAGGTGATTGGCGGTATGGCCGGGTGTGAAAAGCGCCTTTGCCGTCCAACCGTCGCCTTCGATCAGATCGTCATGCTTCACCAGAACGTCTGGCGCAAAATCGCTATCTCCGCTGGCGTCCAGCGCATTTGTTTCGCCCAGTGCGAGCGGACGGGCCGCGCGGTGAGGCCCTTCGCCGTAGGTTCTTGCGCCTGTGACGTCCCGCAACCGCGCGGCCAGTGGTGAATGATCAACATGCGTATGTGTGATGAGGATGTGGCTGACAGGTCGCTTATCAATAGCGGTTATAAGGGCATCGAAATGATCATTGTCGATCGGTCCCGGATCCACGACTGCCAGTTCGTCTGTGCCCAGCAGATAGGTGTTGGTGCCGTGAAACGTGAAGGGGGAGGGATTGTTGCAGACGATCCGACCGATACCTGGGGCGACCTCCACCAACTCGCCATGCCGTGGCTCGAATTGCAGTCTAAATTCCGGCGAGGACATACGGGCTCCTGGTGGTCGGCACAAGACGGGAAAGGTGCAGAACTTGTCTTGGCAGCCCCCGCGCAAGTCAATATGGTCCGCCGCAACCGGATGTTCGCATCCCGCAACAAAGTGACGGAAAAACCGAAAATGGCCACCCAATCCGCAGCTCTCGCCCCATCTTTTCTGCCAAGTGAAGGCACGAGCCGCCTCATTCGCCAAGCAGGCCTAGTTGTGCTGGGCACGGTGCTGATGACGGTCGCTGCCAAGACCCAAGTGCCCTTCTTCCCAGTGCCGCAGACACTGCAGACTCTCGCCGTCTTTGCTATCGCCGCAGCCTATGGCCGCAACCTCGCCGTCATCACGATGCTCGCCTATCTCGCGCAGGGTTTGATGGGCTGGCCCGTATTCTCCGGCGCGGCAGCAGGCCCGGCCTACATGGCTGGTCCAACTGGGGGTTACCTTGTCGGCTTCGTCGTTGCCGCTGCTATCGTCGGTGCCGCGGCGGATCGCGGTTTGTCCAAGCGCCCATTCGCGATGTTCGGCACCATGCTCGTTGCCGATATCATCGTCTTCGTGCTTGGCTTCTTTTGGCTTTCAACGCTGATCGGGGCATCTAAAGCACTCGAATTCGGCGTGGTGCCCTTCGTGCTTGGCGATCTGGTCAAAATCGCGCTGGCCTCTGCAGTCATCGCAGCCGTTTGGAAGCTGCTGCGCCGCGCCTAACCTCGCTTGCAGGAAACGCAATTTAAGCCGCGTCGTGACCGCCTGGTCCGGCGCGGTTTTCGTTTGAGGACCGCCTGATGGGCCACACCGACCTGCCGTTTCCGGCTCCTCGCATTCCCGCAACGGGCCTCGCCGCCGATCTCGCCAAACGAGCGGACGAGGACAAACCGGTGCGGGTTTGCATCATCGGCGCAGGTGAGATGGGAACTGATCTCGTCACCGCTATTCGCCAGATGCGCGGCGTCGAAATTGCCTCCATCGTCGATCGCCGCCTTCAGAGCGCAAAGCCAGCCATGGAAATCGCAGGCCATGACGAGGATATGGGCGTGATCTGCGACACTCACCGTGATATCTCCCACGCGCTTGACCGCAAACGCATTCCAATTGTGCAGGACGCTCAGACTGCGCTGACGCACGATCAGGCGGATGTCGTGATCGATGCGACCGGTGTTCCCGCCGCCGGGGCGGAATTGGGAATGGCGTCGCTTGAAGCCGGCAAGCATCTGGTCATGATGAATGTCGAAGCCGACGTTACCGTTGGCGCGATCATGCAGGAAGAGGCCCGCAAGCGTGGGCTGGTCTACACCGTGGGCGCAGGGGACGAGCCGAGTTCCGTTCTCGAAATCTACGATTGGGTCACCGCGCTCGGTTATCCCGTGGTGGCCGCTGGCAAGGGCAAGAACAACGCCTTCCGCATCGATGCCGTGCCGGACGATTACCGCGAGGAAGCGGAACGCCGGAACATGAACCCGCGCATGCTGGTGGAATTTGTGGATGGCTCCAAAACTATGGTCGAGATGACCTGCATCGCCAACGCGACGGGCCTTGTGCCGGATAAGCCCGGCATGCACGGCCCCGATTGCTCGCTAGACGACTTGCACCATGTTCTGTGTCCGACCGAGGAGGGCGGCGTGCTGTCCCGCCACGGCTGTGTGGATTTCACGGTGGGCAAGGGTGTCGCGCCAGGCGTGTTCGTCATCGCAGACATGCGTCACCATCGCATCCGCGAGCGCATGAGCGATCTCCATCTTGGGCCGGGTCCGTATTACACGTTCTATCGTCCCTACCATCTCACGTCTCTGGAAGTGCCGTTGTCAGCCGCCCGCGCCGTGCTTTACGGCACAAGCGATATGAAACCGCTTCCGTGTCCTGTGGCGGAGGTCTGCGCGCTGGCAAAGCGTGATCTGAAGGCAGGCGAGGTTTTGGATTTCATCGGCGAGACTTGCTACCGCTCCTGGGCCATGGAGGCGGGTGAAGCGCGCGCTGAAAGCGCTATTCCGGTGGGCCTGTTGCACAATGGACGGGTGACACGAGATGTCCCGAAGGGCGCGCTCCTCACCGGCGACAGCGTGGACGTCGTTCGCGATACACCGCTTTATCGCCTGCGGGCCAAACAGGACGAATGGCTGGGCTACGACGCCTGCGCGTGATTGACGCCCGTCCGATCGCTTGACGGAACAATCGTTTACGCCAACATGGCGCCCATGATCGAACCGATTTCATTTCACCTCAACGGCGAGCCGACCAGCACTTGCTGTCGGGCGGACCGCACCGTCTTGGAATGGCTGCGCGGCGACGCGGCCTTGCGGGGGACAAAGGAAGGCTGCGCCGAAGGCGATTGCGGGGCCTGCTCGATCCTGATCCGCGCACCAGGTGATGACCGCTATCGCCCGGCCAACTCATGCATCTTGCTGATAGGACAGGTTGAAGGCGCAAGCCTAATGACTGTAGAAGGTCTAGCCGCGATGGACGACCGCGAGGGTCATCCGATCCAGAAATTGATGGCCAACAATGGCTCGTCCCAATGCGGCTTCTGCACACCGGGTATCGTCTGCGCGCTGGCAGGCTTGGGCGACGGATCAGACGACGTGTCCGAGACGGCGGTCCATGAGGCGCTCGCTGGCAACCTGTGCCGGTGCACCGGCTATCGCCCGATCGTGGAAGCCGCACTGGCAACAGCGCCGGTCAAACTGAACGAGGCTGGTTCGGACGCGAAAAGGGGCGCGTCCGTCGGCTCCGAGGCATCCCGGATGCATCATCCAACGGCTTTGTCCGACCTGTGGGAACTGATGATCGCGCACCCGGACGCCAAATTGCTGGCGGGCGGAACCGACGACAATCTGGCCGTCGCACACGCCCAACAACGCCACGAGACCGTTATCTCGCTGCGCGCCATCGACGAACTCGACCACATCGAAACGACCGGCACCCATCTCCGCATCGGCGCTTCGGCGCGATGGTGTGATATCCTTCCGCATCTCGACCAGCACTGGCCAAGCTTCGCAACGATGGTGCGTCGCTTCGGCTCCGTCCAGGTGCGGTCGGTGGCGACCATCGGCGGCAATCTCGCCACCGCGAGCCCCATCGGCGACACTGCACCTAGCCTCATCGCGCTCGATGCAAAGCTCATTTTGAAGTCGTCCGCCGGCGAGCGGAGCCTCGCGGTGGAAGACTTCTTCACCGGCTACCGAGAGACGGTTCTCGGCGAGGACGAAATCATCGCAGCAATCGAGATGCCGCTGCCAAAACAGAAGGAATTTCGCGTCTATAAGGTTTCTAAACGTTATGATCAGGACATCTCGACGGTCTGCGGTGCCTTTGCGTTGCAGATTGACGGGGCCAAGATCGGGAGCGCACGCATCGCCTTCGGCGGCATGGCCGCCACACCGGTGCGATGCCGGGCTGCAGAGAACTTGCTCAACGACAAACCTCTGGATGCCCTCTACGACTCCGCGATGGCAGATGCGTTGCAATCCGATCTTTCGCCCATGTCGGACATGCGCGGTACGGCAGATTACCGGATGCGAGTCGCGCGCAACCTACCGCAGCGGGTGGCGCTCGATCTGGCCGGTGAAACGGTGGAGGTGATGGCGCTGTGAACATCCGCACCGACCCCGCCAAACTGAAGGCCGACCCGCTTGCCATCGAGCGCAAAGTAGTGGGTCACGGCCATCCGCACGATAGCGCCCGCCGCCACGTGCGGGGTGAAGCGATTTATATCGATGACATGCCGGAACTGCCGGGCACCCTGCATCTTGCACCAGTTCTATCATCCGTCGCGAAGGGCAAGTTAAACGGTATCGACAGCTCCGCGGCGGCTGCATTGCCCGGCGTCGTGCGTGTCATCACGGCGAGAGACATACCCGGCAAGAATGAGGCCGCACCCATCTTGGCCAACGAACCGTTCCTAGCAGAGGACGAGGTTTTGCATGTGGGGCAGATCGTGGCTGTGGTTGCAGCGGAAACGTTCGACTTGGCGCAGCAGGCTGCGCGTTTGGTCAAGTTGGATATCGAAGAAGAAACCCCGAATTTTGATCTCGACACCGCTTTCGAAGCAGACGAGTTCACCCATCCCACGCAGCATCTAAAGTCAGGTGATGTCGACGCACGTATGAGCGAGGCAGAAGATGTTCTATCCGGCTCACTAACCATCGGCGGGCAGGACCACTTCTACCTGGAAACAAATATCGCGCTGGCGATTCCGGGCGAAGACGATGACATGCTCGTGTGGTCTTCGACGCAACACCCCACCGAAGTGCAAATACATACAGCGCTTGCGCTCGGCATAGCGAGCCACTGTGTCGATGTTCAGGTGCGCCGTATGGGCGGCGGGTTTGGTGGTAAGGAAAGCCAGCCGACGATCATCGCGGGCATCGCCGCTGTCATGGCAAGGCTGACAAGGAAGCCCTGTCGTTTCCGCTTACGCCGTCATGACGATATGGCCGCCACTGGCAAGCGCCATGGCTTCACCATGCGCTATGATGTGGGTCTTGATGAGACAGGTCGCTTCAAGGGGCTTGCCATCGAAGCGCTAGCCAATTCCGGCCATGTGGCGGACCTGTCCGGCCCCGTGGTCACCCGCGCCATGACGCATTTCGATAATTGCTACCACCTGCCCGCCACAGATTTCACCGGCTTCGCCG
>JBCCRF010000034.1:0-15116 GCA_039208305.1 Pseudomonadota bacterium | reverse complement strand
TTCTACGAGACTGCGCTTGCGCAAGGCTACGAGCCCAAGCGCGAAGCGTCTTTCATTCTGACCCGCATTGATGACCGCACACCGGAGATGGAACTGGTGGTGCTGGCATGAGCGTCAATCCCTCATTTCGGCGTGTTGAACACCATCCCGCCAGCTGGTGGCGCCGCAGGCACTGGTGGATGGAGCGGCGCGGCGTGCGGCTGTGGAGCGGCATGGTCCTGTTTGCCTATGTCACGGCTCATCTGTTCAACCACATGCTGGGCCTTTGGTCGGTCGACCTTATGGAGGCTTGGTTGCGCATCGCCAATATCGTGATCCGCTCGCCCCCCGGTACGATCCTCCTTTACGGCGCGCTGCTCGCCCATATCGTGACGTCGCTGCTTTCCGTCTATTCTCGCCGCTCGTTGAAAATGAAAGCCTCGGAATGGCTTCAACTGGCGCTGGGCATAGCAATTCCCTTCCTGCTGCTCACCCATATCATGGGCACGCGCTACGCCCATGAGGTCTACGGCATCCGCGACAGCTATGCTTATGTGCTGATCTCGACATTCGTCTACGATCATGTCGCCGGGTGGATGAACGCCGCAGGGCTGGTGGCAGCCTGGCTGCACGGGTGTATCGGCATGTATTTCTGGGCGCGGCTGAAACCGTGGTTCACGCGTCTCCATGTCGATATCGGACTTGTTTTCGCGACGCTCTGGCCGCTGCTGGCACTCGGTGGCTATCTGTCCGCTGGACGTGCCATCATTCCGTTGGCGCAGAACGGCGAATATATGGGGGCCTATTATGAGCGGCTGAACCTGCCGGAGGGTGAATTTTTCGCTTGGCTTGGCGAGGACATCTCCTCCACGCGCTGGGTCATCATTTCGGTTTTGTTGGCGTTCATCATTGCCCGTCTTGCCCGCTCCATCATCGACCGCCGACGTGAGCGGGTGCGGATTGCCTATGTCGATGGACCCGAGATTGTCGAAACGCGTGGGCCGAGCCTTCTGGAAATTTCTCGCATGGCGGGCGTGCCCCATGCCAGCGTTTGCGGCGGTCGGGGGCGCTGCTCCACCTGTCGCGTGCGGGTGGTGGAGAGTGACGCGCCGCTCGCGCCACCGGACGAAAACGAGTCGCGTGTTCTTTCCCGGATAAGGGCGGACCGCGACGTGCGCCTTGCCTGCCAGTTGCATCCGCAAGGCAAGCTGCGCGTCATGCGCCTGCTGCCTTCCGACGCGACGCTGCGCACGGCAGCCCGTCAGGAAAGCTGGTCATCGGGGCGCGAGCAGACTGTTACGGTGATGTTCGCCGATCTGCGCAATTTCACTGCGACCGCGGAAAAACGCCTGCCCTTCGATGTGGTTTATCTCATCAACCAGTTCAGCCGCGCCATGGGCGAAGCGGTGGAACGCGAGGGCGGGCGCATCGACAAGTTCCTCGGTGATGGCTTCATGGCGATCTTCGGCATCGACACCACGCCGGAAAGGGGTGCGAGAAGCTCCGTCGCCGCTGCCGCAGCCATGATGTCAGCTCTGCAACACCTGAACGAACGCCTGGAGAGCGACCTCGACAAGCCGCTTCGTATCGGAATCGGCTTGCACACTGGCTCCGTCATTCTGGGCGATATGGGCTACGGCCCGTCGCGCGGCCTGACGGCTATTGGTGACGTGGTGAACACCGCCAGCCGCTTGGAAGCGGCGACGAAAACCGAAGGCTGTGTGCTGTGCGCGTCCGAGACGACGACGGGACTGGCGCAGGTTGCGCCCGAGGCGTCTAGCCGACGCGAAATTCAGGTGCGCGGGCGTGATGAGCCCGTCGTTATTTACGCTATCGATGATCCGTCAGTTCTGGTGCCCGATATTGCCTCACCGTTGCCGCAAACCGCCCGTCATGGTGAAAAGCAGAGCCTGGACGTGAAAGAGGAAACTGCCCTATGAAACTGCGCCTTGTCGCCCTTTGCGCTACTGCCACCGCCCATGTCGCCATCCTGGCGGGCGCAGGCGTGATCGCCCTTGCCGTCGGCACCACACCTGCGTTGGCCGGTTGCAACGACACACCACAGGCGGAAGTGGATTGGTCCGGCTGCCGCAAGCGCAACACCGTTCTGTCAGGTTATGATTTCAGCTATGCCAACCTGAAGCAGACGGATCTCGTCGGTTCCGACCTGCGCGACGTCACCTTCGACGGCGCGGACATGACGAAAGCGATCCTGACCCGCGCGAACCTGTCGAATTCCTCGCTGAAAAGCGTTGGCCTGTCCAAAGCTGAAGGGAGCCGTACCGTTCTGCAGAACAGTGATTTCACGGATTCTGATTTCACCAAGGCGGAGATGTTTCGCAGCGACTTTTCAGGCTCCACACTGGTGAATGTGAACATGAACAAATCCGAGTTCACCCGTGCCAACTTCACCGGCGCAGATTTAAGCGGCGCAATGATCACCTTCGCCAATGTGGCGCGGGTGAACCTCGCAGATGCCAAGCTTGACGGCGCGGATTTCAGCAATTCCTGGATGTATCTCGCCAAGGTCGCAGGCGCAGATCTGTCAAAGGCCAAGGGTCTGACGCAGGAGCAGATCGACTTGACCTGTGGTGACGAGACAACTGTCCTGCCCGAGGGCATCGCCAGACCTACCAATTGGCCCTGCATCGACGAAGATCAGGAATAGGCGCCCGTCGCTCGTGGGGGCAGGTCTGGTGACATCAGAAAAACCGGTCCGCGTGCTGGGCATCGGTGCGGGCTATTTTAGCCGCTTTCACTACGCCGCTTGGCAGGCCGATGAGCGGGTCGATCTCGTCGGCATCGTCGATATAGATGCGGCGCGCGCCGGGCAGATGGCCGATGAATTCGGGGCACCCGCCAGCTTCGACGATGCCGAAGCCGCGCTAGACGCGACCACGCCTGATCTGGTGGACATCATCACGCCGCCGCCTGCCCATCTGGTACTCATCGAAAAGACGATGGAAAGGCACATCCCGACCATCTGCCAGAAGCCCCTCTGCGGTGGCCTCGAAGGCGCACAGAAAGCTGCCGAATTGGCCGACGCGGTGAACGCGTCCCTTGTGGTGCACGAAAATTTCCGCTTCCAGCCATGGTATCGCAAAGCCAAGGCGGTGATGGACGAGGGACGGTTGGGCGACATCTATCAGGTCACCTTCCGCCTGCGGCCCGGCGACGGGCAGGGGCCGGACGCCTATCTCGACCGGCAGCCCTATTTCCAAACGATGGAACGCCTGCTGATCTACGAGACCGGCCTGCATTTCATCGACACGTTCCGCTATCTGCTCGACGAGCCGGACACGGTCTGGGCCGATCTGCGGCGGCTCAACCCGGCGATCGTCGGCGAGGATGCGGGGCTTCTCGTCTTCGGCTATGGCGACGGGCGTCGCGCGCTGTTCGACGGTAATCGGCTGGCCGATCACAGGGCCGACGACCAGCGCTGCACCATGGGGGAGGCGTTGATCGAAGGATCAAACGGCACGCTGGAACTCTTCGGCTCTGGCCAGCTGTTCTTCCGCGGCCATGGCAGCACTGAAAGCGAGGAGATCGGCCTTCCTGACTGGCCAAAAAACTTCGGTGGTGGCTGTGTCGCGGCGCTTCAGTCCCATGTCATTGATCACATGACCGCAGGCACGCCATTGGAAAACGAGGTCGGCGACTATATCTGGAACCTTGAATGGATGGAGGCAGCCTACGCCTCCCACGCGAGCGGTCGCCGCCTTGATCTGGCGACGTGGCGAAAGGAATTTTCGCAATGAACACAGTTCTGATCGGCGAAGCGGAAAGCGCGGAGCGGGCGAGCGCCGCCACGGCCACCCTCTATCGTATGGTGATGCCGAACCATCTTTGCCCCTCTGGCCTGAAGGCGAAGGACCTGCTGGAACGGCATGGGTTCGCCATTGACGACCACCACCTGAAAACCCGCGCCGAGACCGACGCCTTTAAGGCAGAGCATGATGTGAAGACCACACCGCAAGTGTGGATCGAGGGTAAACGCATCGGCGGCTACGACGCGCTGCGGGCGCATTTCGGCAATCCTGTGCGTGGTAAGGACGAGACCTCCTACCAGCCGGTGATCGCCATCTTCGCTATCTGCGCCCTGCTGGCGCTTGCGGTGAGCTGGTACACGTTCGAGACGATTTTCACGCTGCGGGCCTTCGAATGGTTCATCGGCTTTTCCATGGCGGTGCTCGCCATCCAGAAGCTGCAGAATGTGGAGCAATTCTCCACCATGTTCCTGACCTACGACTTACTCGCCCGGCGCTATGTCCCCTACAGCCGTGCGTACCCGTTTCTCGAAGGAGGCGCCGCCGTGCTGATGGTCAGCGGTGCGCTGGTCTGGCTGTCCGCCCCCATCGCTGTGCTCATTGGCACGATTGGTGCGGCGTCGGTGTTCAAGGCGGTCTATATCGACAAGCGCGAGCTCAAATGCGCCTGCACCGGCGGTGGCAGCAACGTGCCGCTGGGTTTCGTGTCGCTGACGGAAAACCTGATGATGATGGCCATGGGCATCTGGATGCCGGTGAAGATCTATCTGCTGGGTTGGTGACGCGCGACACGATGGGCGGGTGACAAACCGGCTGTGAGCATGAACATCTGCGGGTCAGCCCTCCCCCTTTGTACCGCACATGCTGACACTCCCCCTCACATCGCCGGATGATTTTGATGGCTGGCGCAACGGCGCGCGGCATGCGCTGGCACTCGGTTTGGCGCCGGAGAATGTGCTGTTTCAGGTGGAGGGAAGTGAGGCGGATTTGTTCGGAAACCCGTCCGATGTCGCAACGCCGGTCACGGCAAGTGCCAAGCCCAGCGTGCCGAAAGCCTTCATCGATCTGGCCAAATTGGTCGTCTGTCACAGCGACCCCGAACGGTTCGCGCTTCTCTACCGCATGCTGTTACGGCTCCAAAAGGAGCGCAGTTTGATGGCGCAATCCTCCGATGCCAACGTATGGCGCGCCACCCGGCTGGCAAAGGAAGTGCGGCGCGATGCCCACAAGATGAAGGCCTTCGTGCGCTTCCGCAAAACCGGCGAGATGGTGCATCCCGAGAGCGGCAGCAAGCGCGAGCAATTCGTCGCCTGGTTCGAGCCGACGCACCACATCGTACGCCACACATCCGGCTTCTTCATGCGCCGCTTCACGGCGATGGATTGGTCGATCCTCACGCCGAAAGGCTGTGCGCATTGGGATGGCAAGGATCTGGAGTTCTCTTCCGCCGTCGATAAATCGCAGGCCCCCACAGACGATGCGCTGGAGGATTATTGGCGCACCTATTACGCCTCAATCTTCAATCCTGCGCGGTTGAAGACGGACGCCATGCAGTCGGAGATGCCGAAGAAATACTGGCACAATCTACCGGAGGCATCCTTGATCCCCGACCTCGTGAAATCCGCGCGAGAACGGGAATCCACCATGCGTGACGCTGAACCGACCCTGCCCAACCCGGCCCTGATGCGAAACCGCGAATTGCCGGTGGCAACCGACGGTTTCATTCACGCCCTGCCGCCCCATGGCGAGCCTGCCGATCTCGACGCGCTGAACGACTGGCTTGCGAACTGCCGCGCCTGCCCGCTGTGGCAACCGGCCACCCAATCCGTCTGCGGTGGCGGCGCACAGCGCGCGTCGATCATGATGGTGGGGGAGCAGCCGGGTGATCAGGAGGACCTGCAGGGCAAGGCCTTCGTCGGCCCCGCCGGCGGCGTGCTAAAGGAGATGATGGAGGAAGTGGGTATCGCCCGCGATGACGTCTGGCTGACCAACGCGGTGAAACACTTCAAATTCACCCCGCGCGGCAAGCGACGCATTCACCAGAACCCGTCCGTGGGGGAGATCGACCACTGCTCCTGGTGGCTGCAGAAGGAACTCGCCATCGTGCAACCCCGCGTGGTGGTCGCGCTGGGTGCCTCTGCCGTGCGTGGCCTGACGGGTAAAACCCACAAGCTGGGCGAGTTGCGCGGGAGCGCTGTGCCGCTAGTTTCCTTGTTGAAAAAGGATCGAGCCTTGCCGCCGCAACTGGTCGGCAATCCGGCAAACGGCGCGAACGACAATGGCGTTCAACTCGTCGCCACCTATCACCCGTCCTACATTTTGCGTGTGCCAAATGAGGAAGCGCGGGACGTCGCGCGGGTTGCGCTGCTAGATGGGTTGAGGTTAGCGAAGAGTGTGGCGGCTTAAACCAGAGTTGCCGCGGAGAGATGAAACCGATCTAGGCATCTATGCCACAGTTTCTCGTTTGATGATCTCTTCTCCAGTCTCTTCCGCGATCTGCAAGCCTTTTTCATGTTTCGGCAGATCGTCCGAAACCGCGACCCATGGAAGATGCTCCGACCAGAATATGTGCGCTGTCGGCTTGTAGACCATCACATCATCCAGCGTAGTGGCGTAGAGGTGGGTCTCGTCCTCGAATACCTCTGTTTCGAATGACAGTGGAGAACCGCAGTCACCGCAAAAACTTCTCGTCACCGCTTTTGAGGATGTGTAGCACCGTCTCGGCCCGGTCCATACGACCGTGTCCCGCTTGACCCCGAACCAACTTACGTAGTCGCTCGATGCTGCCCGTCGGCAGTCTTCGCAATGGCATAGGGCGGCCCATAGCATTGGCGGTTCAGCGGTCCATGTCACCGAACCACACATACAGCGCCCAGACAAAATCGACACTGGCACACACTCCGGTGGCGTCTCCTGACTGTTCATGCACTATGCATATCTGCTGTTGCAACAAACTGAATTTCGAGTTCTCCCATCCCCCAGAACAACTCCACCGGCATAGCGCTGATGATCGCGGCCATGGCGGGCTTTGCCTGCTCGGACGCGCTCATCAAACTGCTGTCCGCCACGATGTCGCCTGCGCAGGTGCTGATCATTCTCACGGGAGGTGGATTGCTATTCTTCGTCGCCATCGCTGTGCGGGAAGGCGCTAAGCTGGTGGACCGGGCGGCGCTGTCGAAGCCGTTGCTCATCCGCTATGCAGCGGAGATCACCGGCATGGTGGGTATGATCACAGCGCTGGCGACAGCGCCACTTTCCACAGTTGGCATTATCCTGCAGGCCTCACCCCTCGTGGTGACATTGGGCGCAGTCACGTTTCTCGGCGAACGGGTGGGGGTCCATCGGTGGAGCGCAATCGTGGTCGGCTTTCTCGGCGTCGTGTTGATCTTGCGGCCTGGCACCGGGGCGTTCGAGCCGTCGCTGCTCTGGGCCGTCATGGCGATGTTCGGACTGTCGGTGCGTGATCTCGTCACCCGCATCACGCCGCCGGGCATGGCAACGTCGTCGCTCGCCGCCTACACGATGGTGGCGGCGCTGCCGGTGGCGGTTGTCTGGGCAGTAGCGCAGGGACAGGCGGTGCTGGTATGGGAGGCGAACTGGTGGCTGATCGTCATCACCGTTGCATTGGGGTCGACCGGCTATCTGCTGTTGATCGCATCGATACGCATGGCACCGGTATCGGTGGTCTCACCCTTCCGCTACGCGCGGCTGGTATTCCTTCTGGCGCTCGGCATGATCTTTTTCGGCGAGCGACCGGATGCCGCCACATGGGCGGGGGCCGGGCTCATCATGGCGTCCGGCCTTTACATGATGTTTCGTGAACGGAAAGCGGCGTAGCCACTTTCGCGTTTTTTGCGTTCACGCTGTCGGGCTTTGCCCTGCGCTACACGGGTGCGGCGCATCGGTAATCGGCGCTTCGCTTGCCGTGCGCCGGGTTGGCACTTGCCTCCCTCGCAATCCAAAAAAGAGTTTTGGCTTGCTCTAGGCTCAATCAGTCGTCGAGATCGGCGATGATATTGGCGCGCAGCGGCACGACGTTCGCGGCGGTCGCCAGCGTGATGCCTTTACCCTGCCGGCGGCTGCGGTCGGCGACCATGGTCTTCTCCACGTCCCGCGACTGCTGGAAGACAATATCGCCGGCCGAGCCCATGGCACGGCGCAGCGCCATGCGGTCACAGGTGGAGGCGATAAGTAGACCCAAATGGTTCAGGTGGCGTCTCGCGTAGCAAAACGCGGCCAGTCTGGCGCGGTTTTCCAGCGGCAGCTCGGCGGCAATGGCAACGGCGTCCTTCGGTTCCGCGCTGGCCAGTTGGCCAAACAGATCCTGTGGGATGGGGGCAGTCGCTTCGTTCAGTGAATGTGCATTCGCAGTTAACATGTCGTGCTCTCCTCGGTTGCCGACCCGAGAAGCATCAGCCCACCCGCCTTAACGGGAAGTGAACATTTGAAACAAATTTTAGCGAATCGCCCCGTGTGATGGTGCCAAGGTCACATGAACGGAAGGTTGCCAGTTATGGTTAACCGCCGTTAACCACCAAGAATTCTACCCCAGACGCGGCAGCCAGTCGGGACCGAAACCGTAGATCATGGCGAGCAGCAGGATGCCGAGCGCGAGGCGGTAGATCACGAAGATCGCAAAGCTCGTGCGCTTGACCACCGCCATCAGGATCGCGATGGCGGCGAGCGCCGCAAAGAAGGTGAGGAAGGCAGCAAGCCACGCATCGCCCGAGATCGGTGTGCCCGCCTGCCAGGCCTCCAGCGCGGTGAACATGCCGGCAGCCGCGATCGCGGGAATGCCCAGCAGGAAGGAGAAGCGCGCCGCCTCGTCCCGCCGGAACCCAAGGAACCGCGCTGCCGTCATGGTGATGCCGGAGCGGCTGGTGCCAGGGATGAGGGCGACTGCTTGCGCGCAGCCGATGATCATGGCCGCCTTAAAGCTCATCTCCTCCATGGCGTATTCGCGCGGGCCGAAGCGGTCCGCGACATAAAGAAGAATGCCGAAAACGATGGCACCCCATGCGACGATTTCCGGACCACGGATCGCGTCGGATATGCCGGAGAATTTGAGCAGCGCTCCGAAGGCCAGCGCAGGGACGGTGGCGAAACCGATCCAGGTGGCGAGTTTGGAAGCCAGCGTGATCCGCCCCTTCACCAGATCGACGATCCCGCCGCCGAGCCACACGACGTCCTTCCAGAAATAGACAATGACGGCGACGAGCGAACCGACATGCACCATCACATCGGTCACGATGCCCTGGTCCTGCCAGCCGGTAAAAGCGGGGATCAGAATCAGATGACCGGAAGAGGAGACAGGGAGAAATTCCGTCAACCCCTGCACGATGGCGAGCACCAAAATCTGTTCAAAGCTCATAGTGTCGTTTTCCCCGTCCGGACCAGATTTAACCGGCACCGCAACCCGTCTTGCCGCATTTTACGCCCACTCGTATAACCGCGCTGGATCACGGGCACTTGGTCGGCCTGTTTCCTGTCTAGCCGCTAAGCGTAAGGAAACCGTGTCATTCTCTATCATTCGACCCTTCATGCCCCTTCCCGTGCTATCCGCCTGCTGCTGGCGGAATACGATATCGAGCAGCAGGTGGTGGAAGAGCGGCTGTGGGAACGCCGCGCCGAGTTTCTCGCGATCAATCCAGCGGCGACATTGCCAGTGCTGGTGGATGCGGAAACAACCGTCATCGGCATCGGGCCGATTGCGGAATATCTGGACGAGACCGAAGGTGCGCTGAAGCGCGAACGACGTCTTTATCCTGAGTCGCCCAAGCAGCGTGCGGAGATGCGCCGTCTTGTGGATTGGGCACTGGTAAAGCTGGAAGGCGAGGTGACCCGCTACATCGTCAATGAGCGGGTGACGAAGCGCGTTTTGCCGCCGGATGCAGGCAACCGCTCGCCGGACAGCCAGGCGCTGCGGGCGGCGCGCACCAACATCAAATATCACCTCGATTATATCGGATGGCTGGCGGCAACGCGAAACTGGTTGGCAGGCGACCGCATCACATTCGCCGACATCGCAACGGCCGCCGCCCTGTCGGTGCTGGATTATCTGGGCGAAATCCCGTGGGACGAGCGGCAGGAGCTGCGCGAGTGGTACGCTCGCATCAAATCCCGCCCCGCCTTCCGCGCCCTGCTGCAGGACCGTGTGCGCGGCGTGCCGCCCGTGGCGCATTACGTCGATCTGGATTTTTGAGCCGGATCGCGAACCTTCCGTCGAGACTGCCGAGGAACTGGCGTGTCCGTCTTGAAGATGATGCGCGGGCACAAGGATTCGAGGCGATAGGCATCGCAGCACCAGATGCCATTCCTGAAGCGGCAGAGCGACTGGAACGGGCGCTCGCCGATGGCCATCATGCGACGATGGACTGGATGGCGGAAACGGCCGCGCGGCGGGGCAACCCGGCCAGTCTTTGGCCCGACGTCAAAAGCGTGATCGTGCTGGCGATGAATTACGGGTCGGAGGTCGATCCACTCGATGTGCTAAAGGAACCGCAACGCGGCGCGATTTCCGTCTACGCCCGGCACCGCGATTATCACGATGTGATGAAGGGCAAGGTGAAGACGCTCGCCTCGAAACTCGTCTCTCGCCACCGCGATACGTTTCCCGACATTGAAGTGAAGGTTTTCGTCGATACCGCCCCGGTTATGGAAAAACCGTTGGCTCAGGCGGCGGGTCTGGGGTGGCAGGGCAAACACACAAACCTCGTCTCGCGAGAACACGGCTCATGGCTGTTTCTGGCGAGCCTGTTCACCAACCTGCCGCTGCCGCCGGACGAGGTGGAGAGCGACCATTGCGGCACCTGCACCGATTGCCAGGTGGCGTGCCCCACAGATGCTTTCCCCGCACCCTACCGTCTCGATGCGCGCCGCTGCATCTCTTATCTCACCATCGAGCATCACGGGCCGATCCCGCACGAATTTCGCAAAGCCATGGGCAATCGCATCTATGGTTGCGACGATTGCCTCGCCGTTTGTCCGTGGAACAAGTTCGCCCATGCCGCGAGCGAAGCGAAGCTGGCCACGCCGGAACCGCCGCGCGACGATGATCTGGGCGGCTTTCTCGCGCTGGACGATGCTGCGTTCCGCGCCCGTTTTTCCGGCTCTCCTGTGAAGCGCATTGGTCGCAATCGCTTCATCCGCAATTGCTGCATCGCTGCTGGAAATTCCGCACTGCCGGAATTGCTGCCAGCGGTGGAACGGCTTACGCAGGATGCGGATGAAACGGTGGTGGAAGCTGCCCGCTGGGCGATGAACGAGTTGAGGCAGGTGACGTGACGGTAGGCATTTTCGGCGCGGGTTTTTCCGGTAAGGCGATAGGTCAGCGGCTGAGCAAAGCCGGACATAAGGTCTGGGGCACGACCCGTAGCGAGGACGGTTTCGATATCCTGCGTGCCTGTGGAATCGAGCCGGTCATCTTCGATGGCAAGCAGGTGAACGACGCGCTCTGCGCCGCGCTGGCAGAAACCACCCATCTCGTCATTTCCATTGCGCCTCCCCGGGAGGAGAACCTCACGGACCCCGATGCGCCGGTGGATCCGGTGCTCATCGCTCTGGAGAACGGCACACTGCAAACGCTCGCACCCAAGCTGAAATGGGTCGGCTACCTCTCCACCGTGGGCGTGTATGGCAATCATGATGGCGCATGGATCGACGAGGATGCCGACCTCGCCCCAACCTCCGCCCGGTCGCGCCAGCGGGTACGCGCGGAAAGCGAGTGGTTGACCATCGCGAGTGCACTGTCGTTGCCCGTCGCCATCATACGCCTGTCGGGCATCTACGGACCCGGGCGCAATGCGCTGAAGACGGCTTCCGAAGGCCGCTCGCGGCGGCTGGTGAAAAAGGATCAGGTGTTCAATCGCATCCACAATCACGATATCGCTGTGGCGGTCGATGCGGCGATTGCAGGCAACATCGGCGGCATCTTCAACATCACCGATGACGAGCCATCGCCGCCGCAGGACGTGGTCACCTTTGCCCACGAGTTGCTCGGCACCGAACCGCCGCCGGAAATGGACTTCGAGACAGCGGAACTATCGCCCATGGCGCGCAGCTTTTATGGGGAGAACAAGCGTGTCTCCAACGCGAAGTCCAAACAGGTTCTGGGGATGGACTACGCCTACCCAAATTATCGTGTGGCGCTGACACGAATGTTCGAAGAAGACACTTGGCGCGCCGCGCAACATGGGTGAAGCTATCGCATGAGCGCGACACTCATCATCATCGACATGCAGAAGGCGGCGGATGATCCGCGCTATGGCAGGCGTGGTCAGCCGGGTGCGGAGGATGCTATCGCGCGACTGCTCGCCCATTGGCGCGAGACGGGGCAGCCAGTGGTGCATATTCAGGATTCCTCCACCGACCCCGATAGCCCTTATGCGCCGGGCAAGCCGACCCACGATTTCAAGCCGGAAGTGAAGCCACTGGAGCACGAGCCGGTGGTGGAAAAGCGCACGTCCAACGCCTTTGTCGGAACGGATCTGATGCAGGTGCTGGAAGAATATCAAAACGCCGAACTCGTCATGTGCGGCGTGCATCTGCATGGCTGCGTGGAATCGACCGTGCGCATGGCCTCCGACCTCGGCTTCATGGTGTTCATCCCGTCCGACTGCGTGATCGCCGTGGACAAGACGGCCATCGACGGTACGCAGTATACGGCGGACGAGGTTCATGCGCTGATCCTCGGCGTGTTGGATGGGATGGCGGCGAAGGTTATCACCAGCGAAGCGCTCACCGGCACAGCTGAAACCCGCCCCGACGGCGTGACACTGCAATAAGGGGGTAATGATGAAAGTGACCGTCTTCCTTGCTGCCATCGCGACAGCCCTTGCGTCACCCGCGCTTGCTCAGCAGGCCAGTATCAAGATGGATGCGACCGGCACCGCTTCCGCATCGCTCAATGGCGTGGGCATAGAGGCGACGGTCGCCTCGAAAGGGGAATACGATTACACCCATTCCGTCGTAGTGTCCGAAAACGATGAGGTTCAGCTTCGCTTCGACCCGAGCGGTGGAGAGGCTTTCAACACGTTCCTGACGGCCTTCATTGCGGAGATGGATGGCTCTAACGACACACCGGAAGTCGTGACCTACAACTGGACTGGAGGTGCCCATTGCTGCAGCGCGATCCTCGTGGCCACCAAGTCACCCTCGGGCTGGAAGACGGTGGGCATGGGCAGTTTCGATGGCGATCAGGATCCGCTCTTTCCGCAGGATCTGAACAGCGATGGCACCCACGAAATCCGCACCGTCGATAACAATTTCCTCTACCGTTTCACGTCCTATGCGGGCTCCTACGCGCCGCCGCAGATTTGGGGCATGAAGGATGGTGAGCCGGTCAACCTCTCGGCTGATCCTTCCTTCAGCTACGTTATGGATGAATGGCTGGAGACCACCAAAGCGCCTGAAGGCGATGATGACTGGGTGGGCGAAAGCCTGAACTCCTACCTCGCCGCCCGCGCCGCAGTGCTGGCGCTGAAGGGCGAAGGTGCGCGCGGTCTGGCGGAAGCCATCGCCCGCCATGACCCGAAGGCAACCGGCGGGCTGGTGGAATGTCCGCAGACCCCCAGTGCGACAGGCGAATGTCCCGTTGCAAAGGTGACGCGTCCCTATGGTGATGTGCTCAGGGAATTCCTAACCGAGACCGGCTACGTGGTAACGCCGCAATGAACAACGCCTTGCCCAGATGGGTCGATATCGGCCTCATGCCGCTGGTCAACGTGCTGGTGGCGTTTTTGATTTCCGGGCTGGTGGTGCTGTTTGTGGGCGAAAGCCCCGTGCAGGCGGCGCAGTTGCTGATCAAGGGTGCTTTCGGCAACGGCTACAACATCGGCTTCACCCTGTTCTACGCCACAACGTTCATCTTCACCGGTCTGGCTGTCGCCGTGGCCTTCCATGCCGGGCTGTTCAATATCGGCGGTGAAGGGCAGGCTTACATTGGCGGGCTCGGCGTCGCGCTGGTGATGCTGTCGCTGGATGCGACCCTTCCCTGGTGGCTTCTCTTTCCGCTGGCGATCGTAGGCTCCGCGCTTTTCGGTGCGGCATGGGCTTTCATTCCCGCCTATCTACAGGCGGTGCGCGGCAGCCACATCGTCATCACGACGATTATGTTCAATTTCATTGCCTCTGCGCTGATGACCTATGTTCTGGGCAACATCCTGCTGGAAAGCGCTGCGCGCGGCCCGCGCACCCGCACCTTTGAGGAAAGCCTGCCCAAGATGGACTGGGCGCTCGCGCCCTTCGGCATCGACGTTGCGTCGTCGCCGCTCAACATCACCTTCCTGCTGGCGCTGGTGATGGCCGTCGTCGTCTGGGTCGTCGTGTGGCGCACCAAGCTCGGCTACGAGATGCGCACACTCGGTATCTCCCCCCGTGCCGCCAATTACGCTGGCATGAAGGAGGTGCGCCTCATCGTCATCGCGATGATGATCTCCGGGGGCCTTGCCGGAATGATGTCACTCAACCCGGTGATGGGCGATCAGGCACGGTTGCAGCTGGACTTTGTGGAAGGGGCAGGCTTCGTCGGCATCGCGGTGGCGCTGATGGGGCGTTCCCACCCAGCTGGTATCGTTCCCGCAGCCATCCTGTTTGGCGCACTGTATCAAGGGGGCGCGGAACTCGCTTTCGATATGCCCAACATCACCCGCGACATGATCATCCTCATTCAAGGGCTGGTGATCCTGTTTGCGGGCGCGATGGAATACATGTTCCGCCCCTTCTTCTCCCGCCTGTTCATCCGCCTGCCCAACACAGGAACTGTGGCGGTGCCGGAAGCAGGAAAGAGCTGATGAGGACAAGACGATGTATATGAACATTTTCGCCGCCGCCGTGCCCAATGCAAACCGCGAAGCGTATATTGATCACTGCACGATGTTCGGCGACATCATCACTGCCCATGGTTGCCTGCGCTACGTGGAATGCTGGGCCAAGGATGTGCCGGACGGAGAAGTGACCTCCTTTATCAAAGCGGTGAAAGCTGGTGACGATGAGTCCGTGGTTGTCGGCTGGGGCGAATGGCCGGACAAGGCGACCTGCGATGCCGCCATGGAAAAGGTGATGGCCGATGATCGCATGCAGGCGCTCACTATGCCCTTCGATGGCAAGCGGCTGATCTATGGCGGTTTCGACGTCATTTTGAACCGAGAGGGTTGACTGCGTTGGAACCGGAAAGCGGAGCGGCGTAATGGAGACGATCATCCAGCTTCTGGACCTGACCGTGCGCTCGGCCGTGCCATTGCTGCTGGCGTGCCTCGCCGGGCTCTACTCAGAGCGCGCGGGAATCGTGGACATCGGGCTGGAGGGTAAGATGCTCGGCGGCGCCTTCGCCGCTGGTGCAACTGCTGCCGTCACCGGCTCGGCATGGCTCGG
>JBCCRF010000033.1:0-15469 GCA_039208305.1 Pseudomonadota bacterium | reverse complement strand
TTTTCACGCTCTTCAGCTCGTCGGTCTTCTTGCCCGTCAGCGGGTCGAATTCCGTGATGGTCTCGATCTCGTCGCCGAACAGCGAGATGCGCCAGGCCCGGTCTTCGAGGTGCGCCGGAACGATCTCGATCGTGTCGCCCCGCACGCGGAAGGAGCCGCGCTGGAAGTCCGCATCGCGACGCTTGTATTGCTGCGCCACGAGGTCCGCCAGCAGCTGCCGCTGGTCCAGCCGGTCGCCGATCTTCATCTGGAAGGTCATGGCGGTGTAGGTTTCCACCGACCCAATACCGTAGATGCAGGAGACCGACGCTACGATCACCACGTCGTCACGCTCCAGCAGCGCGCGGGTGGCACTGTGGCGCATCCGGTCGATCTGCTCGTTCACGCTAGACTCCTTCTCGATGAAGGTGTCGGAGCGCGGCACATAGGCTTCCGGCTGGTAGTAGTCGTAATAGGAGACGAAATACTCCACCGCGTTTTCCGGGAAGAAGCGCTTCATCTCCTCGTAGAGTTGCGCAGCGAGCGTCTTGTTCGGCGCGAGGATGAGGGCAGGGCGCTGCGTTTCCTCGATCACCTTCGCCATGGTGAAGGTCTTGCCCGAGCCGGTGACCCCCAGCAGCACCTGCGTGCGTTCGCCGCCCTGGTTCGAACCCGCCTCGGATTTCAGCCCGCCGACCAGTTCCCTGATCGCGGTCGGCTGATCGCCCTTTGGCTCGTATTCGCTGATGACCTGAAACGGCTTCTGATCGGGGTCCTTTTCCGGCCGGTCCGGCCGGTGAGGCACCCAGATGTCGCCCTTCATCTCGTCGCGACCGTGCTCGATCAGGTCCGACAGCGCCTGCACGGTGGCGGTGACGCCGGAGGTGGACGCCATCTCCAGCGCGTCCTCAGCGGAGACGTCGAGTCCAGCCACCGGGTTTAGACCCGCCGCGACTCGGGCCTTCACATCATTAGAGCCGCCGATGATGGTGCCGCCGCCCGTGCGCTTCTCGCCCACCGTATCGGCTTTCCTAGTCTTCGGCTTCTTTGACTTGGCCTTCGCCTTACCGCTTCGGGCCTTCTTCTCCGCTTCTTTGGCGACATCCTCCCGCATACCCTGCGGATTGGCCTCGCTTTCCGCCGCAATCTCCTCCGCCCATGCTGAAATATCACCGGACAGCGGCGCGCCCTCGAAGGGAGCCTGCGGTGCCTCCTCGAAGCCAGACGGAAGATCGGATTTCTTGCTGTCTGACATGGAGCCTCGAGGATTGGGACGGGGAACGGGCTGGCGGTCGTCGTGGATGCTGGAAGAACGCGCGAAACCGATCACGGTTCGTTCTGTGTCTTATCACACAGCCACCGCCACCGCGTCGAGCGATGATGCCGCATCGAAGCAACGCAACTGACATGGAGGCTCGTGTGACATCATACTGGACATCGCTGCGCCGTACGGTGCGGACGCGAATTCTCAACACAAACGAAGCGAAGCGCAAAGCGCCTCCGGTCGACAAGGTCTATGGCCGACGCCCTCTCGGTGCGGACACGTCCAGCGGATATTCTGGAACGATTTTCGGCGACAGGCTTTTTACCGGCACATCAGGCAATTAGGGAGCTGATCAGATGAGATTTTCCGCCATTTTTGCCGCCGCTATAGTGGGCCTTGCCATCTCGCTGTCGGGCCCGCAGGCCGACGTTCCGACCTCTTCGGAATGGGTCGAGGTGACCACGACCGCAGCGAGCTAGAGACAAGGCCACCGGACGACTCCAGCGCCCGGTGGCCTCATTGTTTGAACCCAAAATAAAGAGGAGTGACCGGTATTCCGGTCGCCCCTTTTCATTTGCCGTCAGGCGATAACGGAGAACGCAGCCCTGTCCATATCGGCAGGCTTGATGGCGACCCGGCAATGCGGGCAGTGCGAGGTCGACAGCACCTTGTTCTTCATCGTTTCGTCTACATAGGCGGAATTCAGAATGGTCCGCAGATGGTTCGACAGCTCCTTATGATGTGCCGCGCAAACCGCTGACGGGCCGAATGAGCCGGTCGCGACCGGCGCTGAAGAGACCGCCGCCGATGCGGAGCCGGACAGCCCCGGCATGAGCGCCGTCGACGCAAGCGCAGCGGCTGTGCCGGTCAGAACGGTTCGCCGTGTCGGCCCGGTTTTGGTGTGAAGATGGGGGTTGGAGGTTGGACGTGCCATGCGCGTCTCCTGTCGTTGCGGCCACCTTTCGGGGCATCACCGCGATACCTCCGTCTTCGGTTGGCCAATCATAGGTAGGTACTTGCGAGCTATTCGCAACAATCCCCCGCTCCACGGCCCAACAACGTGAAAAACGAGAAAAATTCTTACCTAAACGTAAAAACGCTTGTTATGCGACATTCTGTCGGTTAGCTTCCTCGCGATCGGAGAGGGGCCACAGATCACTCCCGAAAGAGTATGCCGCGACGTCAGCCGCCGAAGGTTGAAAGAAACGGTGAAGCGCGTTCGATATCGGGAGGATTTTCCATGAACCGCACTGTCAAAACACTCGTGGGTGCCGCTGCCGTTGGCGTCGGTCTGGCCATGGCAAGCGCGGCCTTTGCTGCATCTATTGAAGGCAACTGGCGCACCCAGTCTGGCGAAAGCGCCCGAATTGCAAAATGCGGCGGCTCTTTCTGCGTCACGCTGACGTCCGGCAAGTATTCCGGCAAGCGCATCGGTCGCATGAAGGGTTCCGGCAACAGCTATTCCGGCACGATTACCGACCCGTCCAATGACAAGACATATTCCGGCACGGCGAAAGTGTCCGGCTCGTCCATGAAAATGCGTGGCTGCGCACTGAAAGTGTTCTGCCGCACCCAGACCTGGCGCAAGCGCTAAGTCTCACCAGTTAAGTCAACCGCCTTTCTAGAAGGCGTTTGCAGATCGACCGGTCGTGTTGGGAGGCGCGACCGGTCGTTTCGTTTTAGAGTGAGGCAAACACCGTTTGGCTCGCAAGGGAGGCAATGCCGACCCAGCGCACGGTAAGTGGAGCGGCGTCTGTTTTGCGCCGCACCCGCGTAGCGAAGGCCTTCAGGCCGACAAAGTGAGCGCGAACAGTGCAGCGAGTGCACTTGAAGGCGGGGTCTCTCGCAGGCAAAACCAGGCGACCTTTCGCTTTGGAAACCGACCATGCAATTTGCCGATATCGATGGCGTAACGCTGCACTACCAGGTCATAAGCGCGCCTGATGACAAACCCACCATCGTCTTTTCAAACTCGCTGGGGACGGATTTCCGCATCTGGCGCGATGTGATCATCCGTTTCGTCGGCGAAGCGTCTATCGTGATGTATGACAAGCGGGGCCACGGCCTTTCCGACCTGGGATCGACATCCGACAAGCCGAAGATCGACGATCACGTGAATGATCTCGCCGGGCTGCTGGACCATCTTGGCATTTCGGATGCCATCATCTGTGGCCTGTCGGTCGGTGGTCTCATTGCGCAGGCTCTGAACTTCCTGCGCCCTGATCTCGTGAAGGCGATGGTGCTATGCGACACGGCGGCCAAGATTGGCGACGAGGAGATGTGGAACAGCCGCATTGAGGTGATCGAAGCCGACGGGCTTGAGGCGGTGGCCGACGCGAACATGCAACGCTGGTTCTCACCCGCCTTCCATGCCGAGCGGGCGGGGGAGTTGCAAGGCTACATCAACATGTTCGTCAGGCAGCCGAAACAGGGTTACCTCGCCACCACCCGCGCCATCCGCGATGCCGACTTGCGCGGCGCGGCAGGGCAAACGACCGTTCCGGTGATTTGTATCGTCGGCGAAAACGATGGTGCCACGCCGCCCGCTGTGGTGCTGGAACTGGCCAAATCCATCCCCGACGCCCGCTACGAGATGATCAAGCAATGCGGCCACAGTCCCTGCGTCGAGCAACCGGAACTGCTCGCCGAAATCATCAAGGCCTTCATGGTGGACGCGAAGATCGCTTAGCTGACGAACTCCCGTATCAAGCCTGCGACCTCTTGCGGTTTCTCGTGCAGAAGCCAGTGGCTGGCCTCTTCAAGTTCCACCACGGTGAGATCATCACAGAATTCGGGTAAATCCTGCCGCGCTTCTAGCCGCAGCGCCTGATCGTCTAGCCCCCAGATGAGCAGGTGGGGCATGGCGATGCGGTATTTCTCTCGCATATCGTCGGTGATCTGGAGGTCTACGCGTTCCGTATCCGGCGGTGGCACCACCATGGGCGAGGCGCGATACCAGTTGAGCATCGCCGTCAATCGCCCGTCGCCGCTCCATGCTTCGCGGTAAGCGTCTTCGATGGAGGGGGTCAGCCACGGCGCTGACGAGAATTTGCGGAACATCCCGAGCAGTTTCTCAAAGCCGTTCGGTGCGAGCTGGTCCTCCGACCCCTCCGCGCGCAGCACGGTCATGTACTGGCTGGCTGCAGTTTGCTCACCACCCGCATAAAGGCCTTTCTGAAAACAGATGGGGTGCACCCCGTTTGCAATGATGAGTTTCGATACATACTCGCGATGGCGCATGGCAAAAGCGTAAGCGACGGACGCGCCCCAGTCGTGGCCGCACAGAGTGATGGGATGGCCCGGCGCAAGCTGGTCGATCAGACCCAGAAGGTCCGCCACCATGTGCTTTGTATTGTAGGCATCGACGCCTTCCGGCGCATCGGAGCGCCCGAAGCCGCGTTGGTCGGGCAGGATCAGCTGGTACGCGTCAGCGAGATACTCTGCCACGGCAGCCCAAGCCACGCTGTATTCCGGAAAGCCGTGCAGCATGACCATTATAGGCGCGCCTTCCGGACCGGCGATCCGCACGTTGAGCGTGATGCCGTTCGTTTTGACCGGCTGTTCCGTCCAGCTCATATCAATCTCCGGAAATAGAAAGGGCGGCCCTTAGACCGCCCTTAACTGAGTTGATGGCGGACCCGATCACTGCTCGATGCGGGCGAGCTCTTTCCAATTGTCGCCCTCGATGACCGAAATGACGATCTCATCCGCGCCCTGATGGTCCGTGGCGCTGAAATCGACCTGGTTGTCGGAAATCGGATCGCGGTAGTTCAGGCTCTCGATGCCCTTCTGGAAGCTCTCGGCGGTCAGATCGGGACCGGCTGCTTCGAGCGCATTCACCATCACCAGCGCGCCGGAGTGGCCTAGCACCGCGCCTGTGCCGGGGAAGGCCTCGCCGGAGGCTTCCGTGTAGCGCTTGGAGAAGGCCTGTACTTCCGGATCGCCCATCCGGGCCAGCAGATCGGAGTTGCCTGCAGCCGCGTAGTAGCCCTGCGTCACGCCGCCCGGCACCTTCGCCATAACGGAGTGGAAGCCAGCGGAAGAACCGAGGAAACTTATGTTGTCGAGACCAAGTTTCTTGGCGGTGGCGACGACTGCAATGGTCTGGCGCACGCCGAGCGCCACGGTGACGATTTGGCAGCCATCGGAATTCAGCTTCTGCAGCGCGCCGACGAAATCGGAATCATCAGGCTTGTGCGTGGTCTCGGAGACGAATTCGAGGCCCTCGCCTTCGCTGGAGGCGTCACCGGCACCCTCGCGGATTTCCTTGCCGAAATCGGTGGGCAGATACATGGCGCAGATTTTCGTCGCGCCTTTCTCTTTGGCAAGATAGTCCACGCCTGCCTTGATCTGCGCGTAGTAGGACGCGGTGCCCGCATAGCGCAGCGGGTGCAGCGGCTCGTTCATCTGACGCGCTGCGGTGAGGGGCGAGACGTTGGGGATCTGCTTCGATTCCAGCAGCGAGAAGGCCGCCATGTTCATCGGCGTGCCGAGCGACAGCAGCATGGCGAACACCTTGTCGCCATTGACCAGCTTGTTCATGCCCGCAATCGCCTTGGGCATCTGGTAGCCGTGGTCTTCCACGATGAAGCGAATCTGGCGGCCATGGATGCCGCCATTGGCGTTCACCTCGTCAAAAACCAACTGCGCGGCTTGCGTAGCGGGGCCGCCGAAGGGCGCGAAGATGCCGGACAGGTCGTTATTCGAGCCGATCAGAATTTCGGTATCCGTGACGCCCTGCTGCGCTTGCGCGCCGGTCGCCATGGCGGTGGCGAGCGCCACCGCAGCGGTGGTCATTTTAAGTAGAGTTTTCATGTCGTCCTCCCAATTCCGACGCCGGAATGGCGCCGGGGTGTGTCACTAGTTGTACATATCATCGATCAGGGCTGCGTGGCGCTTCTCCACGAAACCGCGCTTCAGCTTCAGCGTCGGCGTCAGTTCGTCGTCCTCGGCGGTGAGCAGAACGTCGATCAGCCGGAAGGCTTTGATCTGCTCCACCCGCGCGAAGTCCTTGTTCAGCTCCTCGACGATCCCGCCGATCAATTCGCGCACTTCAGGTGCGGCGCAAAGCGAGGCGAAATCATTGAAAGGGATTCGTCTATCCTGCGCAAACTTCTCGACATTTTCCTGATCGATCATGATGAGCGCCGACAGGAATTTCCGCTTGTCGCCGATGATGACGGCATCGGTAATCATAGGCGAAAATTTGAGCCGGTTCTCGATTTCGGCGGGCGTAATGTTCTTGCCACCTGCAGTGATGATGATGTCCTTCAGGCGCCCTGTGATCGTGAGATAGCCGTCATCATCGAGATGGCCGATGTCGCCGGTGCGCAGCCAGCCGTCATCGGTAAAACTCTCCGCCGTCTTGTCCGGCAGGTTCATGTAGCCTTCGAACATGTTGCCCGCGCGGTACTGAATTTCGCCGTCCTCTGCGATGCGGATTTCCGCCCCGTCGACGGCCTTACCGACGGTGCCGACCTTGTTGGTGTCGATGCCGTTGAGCGAGATGATGCCGGAACTTTCGGTCATGCCATAACCCTCCAGCACCGGCACGCCGATAGCGCGAAACCAGGACAGCAGTTGCGGCGCGATGGGGGCGGCACCGGAGGCGCCTCGGCGAATACGATCCATCCCCAGCATGCGGCGCATGTTACGGAAGACGATACGGTCGTAGAGCGCGTGTTTGGCGCGTATGCCGAAGGGCAGGGGCTGGCCTTCTAGTTCCAGGGCGGCTTTTTTCTCGCCGTGCGCCAGCGCCGCCTGATAGATGCGCCGCTGCAGCGGCGTTGCTTCCTGCTCCAGGATCATCACCCGCGAATAGATCTTCTCCCACAGGCGCGGCACAGCGACGAAGACGTGGGGGCTGACCTCCTGTAGATTGTCGAAGACCGTCTCCGGACTCTCCGCAAAATTCAGCCGCGTGCGGAAGGCGATGGGCGAGAAACCGGAGAACACGCGCTCCAGAATATGGCAGAGCGGCAGGAAGCAAATCTGCTCGTCACCCTCATAGAGCGGCGCGGCGGTGGAGCCTGCGGCGACTGAATAGAGCAGGTTCGCATGGGTGATCCGCGCGCCTTTCGGCATGCCTGTCGTGCCAGAGGTGTAGACCATGATCGCGGTGTCGTCGGGCCTGGTCGCCGCCACCATCTCCTCGAAGCGGCTCGGCTTTTCCTTCGCCGAGTTGCGGCCCAGTTCCATCAGTTGATCGAGAAATATGACCTTCGGGTCGGAGAAGTCCACCAGCCCGTCGCGGTCGTAGACGATGACCAGAAGATCATCCGGCAAGTCCGCTCTCGCCGACAGATATTTGTCCAACTGCTCGTCATTCTCGATGAACAGAAACCGGCTGTCGGAATCGTTGACCAGATAGGCCAACTGCGATGCGGAATCGGTCGTGTAGATACCTGAACAGGCGCCGCCGACGGCCTGCACCGCCATGTCGGTGTCGATCCATTCCTTGCGGTCTTCCGACAGCACGGACACCACATCGCCCGGCACCATGCCCAGCGCTTCGAGACCGAGCGCGATGGCCTCCGTACGTTCGCGGAAGTCGTTCCACGAGAAGCTCTGCCACAACCCGCGATCTTTCTCGCGATGGGCGACGGCGTCGCCCATCTCCTTGCAGCGGTGCAGCATGAGCTTGGGAATCGTATCGCAACCGTCGATCTTCGTCGGCCGCTTTAGATCGCCCAGTTCCAGCGTGGGCCGAGGTTTGGTCGCGCCTTCTACCGCCATGTCTTGCGCGCCTTCCATCGTCGCTGGCCGCGCTGGTTTTCCTGCTGTGACTGGCCGAGATAGAATTCCTGCACGTCGGCGGAATTGGCGAGCGTTTCCGCATCATCCGCCATCACCACGCGGCCGAGTTCCATGACGTAACCATAAGTGGCGACGGCGAGCGCCACGGCGGCGTTCTGCTCTACCAGCATCATGGTGACGCCGCGTTCGCTGTTGATGGTGGCGATGGTCTCGAAGATTTCCTGCGTCAGCAGCGGAGACAGGCCAAGGCTTGGTTCGTCCAGCAGCATGATCTCGGGCCGTGCCATTAGCCCGCGCCCGATGGCCAGCATCTGTTGCTGCCCGCCGGACATGGTGCCTGCGGCCTGATTGCGGCGTTCCTTCAAAATGGGGAATGTGTCGTAAACGAACGCCTCGTCCGCGCTCACCTCGCCACGGTCACTGCGCGAATACGCCCCCATGGCGATATTCTCCGCCACGGTCAGAAGTGGGAAAATTTCGCGCCCCTCCGGCACATGGGCAAGACCGAGACCGACAACGCTATTTGGCTCCACGCCCGTGATGTCCTTGCCCTTCAGCGTGACTTGCCCCTTGCGCGGGTTCAGAACGCCGGAGATGGTTTTCAGTAGCGTCGTCTTACCAGCGCCGTTGGCCCCCAGCACGGTGACGATCTGCCCTTTGCGGACCTGCAGCGAAACGCCCTTGATAGCCATAATCGGACCGTAGGACGCCTCCAGATTGTCCACCTGTAGGACGGTATCGTGCACGCTCCCCACCATCAGCCCGCCACCTTCCGCACATTGCCTGTGCCGAGATAGGCTTCGATCACGGCAGCGTGCGACTGCACTTCCGCAGCCGTGCCGGTGGCCAGTTCTTTGCCGTCCGCCAGCGCCATGACGCGGTTGGCCACGGCGGAAACGAGGCCCATATCGTGCTCCACCATGAGAACGGTGATGCCCATCTGCTTTGCGATATCCTCGATCCAGAAGGCCATGTCCTGCGTCTCTTCCACAGACAGGCCGGAGGCCGGTTCGTCCAGCAAAAGCAGGCGGGGCTGGGTAGCCAGCGCACGTCCCAGTTCCACCACTTTGCGAACGCCATAGGGTAGGCCTGCGATGCGTCGGTCGCGATGGGGCTGCAGATCGAGAAAATCGATCACGTCTTCCACCGCTGCGCGATGGGCACGCTCCTCGCGGCGCACGGAGGGCAGGTGGAAAATATCGGAAACGACATTCGTTTTGCGGTGTCGATGACGCCCCACCAGCAGGTTCTCCAGCACCGTCGCCTGCTCGAACAATTCGATGTTCTGGAAGGTGCGGGCGATGCCGAGGCGGGCGATGTCGTGCGCTGGATGGTTCAGCAGGTTCTCGCCGTCGAAATGGACCGAACCTTCCTCCGGCGTGTAGAAGCGCGATATGACGTTGAAGACCGTGGATTTGCCCGCGCCATTGGGGCCGACCAGCGCGAACACCTGGCCCTGCTCGACGGTGAAGGTCACATTCTCGAGCGCCGTCAGGCCGCCGAAGCGTTTGGTGATGCCTTCAAGAACCAGCCCCTCGCTCACGCTACTGAACCCTCTCGGTTTTCAGGTAGCTCTTCTGCCGCGCGAACAGGCCCTTGCGGTAGAAGGGGAAGAGGTCGAACCACGTTCGGATTTTCATCCAGCGGCCGTAGAGGCCCATTGGCTCGAACAGGATGAAGCCGATCAGAATGGCGGCGAAGATCGCCTGCTCGATGCCGGGAATATTGCCGCTGATACCGAAGGATGTGGCAAGCACGGTGCGCGTGTTGGCGATCAGCACCGGGATCAGCCCGACGACGATGGCCCCCAGAAACGCCCCATGGATCGTGCCGAGGCCGCCGATGACGATCATCAGCAGCAGCGTGATCGACATGACGATGTCGAAGGTTTCGTGGGTGACATAAGTTGCGTTGTGGCCGAACAGCGCGCCCGCGAGACCCGCGATGGAGCAGGACAGGAAGAAGGCGAGCGCTTTCGTCTTCGTCGGATCGACGCCCATCGCGCGGGCCGAGATTTCACTGTCGCGGATGGCCGCGAAGCTACGTCCCGTCGGCGAGCGCAGGATGTTGCGGTAGATCGCGACGGTGATGAGGCACACCGCCAGCACCACGTAGTAGAACGCATAAGGGTTGGCGTAGCGGTTCACGGTGAAGCCGAAGAGAGAGATATCCGGCACGGCGATGCCCGCGACACCACCCGTGAAGGCTTCACCTAGCACGATGAAATCCACCATCAGCACGGATAGCGCAAGGGTGGCGAGCGCGAGATAAACGCCGTGCAGGCGCATGACGGGAAATGCGATCAGCGTACCGAGCGCACCCGCGATCAGGCCTGCCACCGGGAAGGCGATCAGCCATGGCAGACCCGCATTCAGCAGCAGCACATTCGCGTAACAACCAATCGCCATGAAGGCGGCGTGGCCGAGGCTGGCGAGGCCCGTCTGACCCGTGAGCAGCATCAGGCCGAGACCTGCGATGGCGAAGATCAAGACGCTGGTGACTTCACCCAGCAGATAGCTGTCGTTCTGCCACAAGAAGTAGAGCGGCAGCGCCAGCATCGCGGCCAGTAGCACCAGATACCAGCCGAGTTTTGCCGGGTGCGAGAACCAGTCGATATCGGTGTCGTAGGAGGTCTTGAACAGTGTGCGCATCGGCTCAGACCTTCTTGGCCTGGGTCTGCGAGAACAGCCCGCCAGGGCGCACCGCTAGCACAATGAGGAGGATGGCATAGGGCGCGATCTGCGCGACGCCCGCCGGGCCGTAGCGGGCCGCAATCGGCTCCACGAGGCCGACGATCAACCCGCCGACGAAGGCGCCGGGCAGCGAGCCGAACCCGCCGATGGCGGCAGCCGCAAACGCCTTGATGCCAAGCAACCCGGCGGACGGGTCGATGGCACCACGGGCGGCGAACAGCACGCCCGCTACCGCTGCGACCGCGCCTGCCAGCATCCAGACCAGCGTCTGTACCCGCTTCACCGGCACGCCCATATAGTAGGCAGCGAGCATGTTCTGCGACGCCGCCTGCATGGCAAGGCCAAGTTTGGTCTTGGAGAAGAACAGGTAGAGCAGGGCGGTCAGCAGCAGCGTGACGATGATTGTCGCGACTTCATCGACGCCGAGCACCAGACCTGAGAACTGAATATCCGCCCCCGCAAAAGGGGTCTCCAGCGAGACCGGCTCATGCCCCCAAATCGTGCCGGCCGCGAAGCGCAGCACGAAGCCGAGCGCGATGGTGAGGATCACCACCGAGACCTGCGATTCCCCCGCCATCTGCCGCAGGATCGTTGCATCGAAAATACCGCTCAACAGCGCCAGCACGATGATGGCCAGCGGTACCGCAAGCCAGAAGGGCAGGCCGAGAAACTGCTGATTGGCGAAACCGACGCACAGAAACGCGCCGAGCATCATAAAATCGCCCTGGGCGAAATTCACGGCTTCCGTCGCTTTGTAAATCAGCACGAAACCGAGCGCGATCAGGCCGTAGACACAGCCATTGGCAAAGCCGCTCACGATCAGTTGCAGAAAGTCGGTCAACAGGTTCTCCCCAACCCGTCAGGCACTCGCCCGTGCTAAGGTGCACCTTACGTAAGTGGTGCAACAGCACAAGCGCAAAAGCCGTTTGATTACGGCTTGATAAACACCTTCCCGTTGGGCTTGGCGAGCTCCTCCGGCACGCGGTCGATGGCTTCATCCAGCGGTACGATGGCGGTAACGTCCGTCTTCCATTCGCCGGTCGCAAAGCGTTTTTGCGCCTGCTGGATGGCGCCCATCTTGGTGGCCATGTCGCTGTCCTGCATCCAGCGGGTGAGCCAGAAACCCTCGATGACCTTCGACTGAAAGATCATCGCGCCTGGCTGTTTGATGGTGGGCAGTTCTTCCGACAATTTGCCGTAGATGATCCACCGCGCCCGGTTGGGCATGGCGTCGTGGATGTCAGCGGAGGTCTGGTCCGCGACGGCGTCAAGGAAGATACGAGGCTTCTCGGCCCGGCTGATCTTCGCGAAGTCTTTCAGGAATGTGTCGCTCTTCACGTTCAGCACATGGGCTGCGCCGTTTTCCTTCATCAGGTCGAACTGCTCGTCCCGCCGCACCAGCGCGATGGGCGCATAGCCCTCCTCCTGCGCGACATTCATCATCAGCTTGCACAGCTGTGATGCGGCAGCAGACAGGATGAAGCTCTTGGAGCCTGATTTCTTGACGATGTCGAACATGGCAAGCGCTGTGAGCGGGTTTACCACCATGGCGGCCCCGTCCTCGTCGCGCACGCCGTCGATCAGCGGAATGCAAGTGGTTGCTTCGCCGATGGCATATTTGCCCCAAGTACCGGGCCGACCGGGCTTGGCGACGACCGCAACGCGCTGACCCACTAGCCCATCGGCATATTGCCCGCCGCCGGAGGCGACGACCTTTCCGACACCCTCGAACCCGGCAACGTTCCCCTGCACCCGTGGCTGACCGTAGAGGCCCTGAATGAACATCTCGTCGGACGGGTTCACCGAGGCGAGCGACACTTCGACCTTCACCTCACCTTCACCGGGTTCCGGCTCATCGATCTCCCCCAGTTCGACAAAGGGAGTCATGTCCGACAGCACGGTGCTGTCCGGTTGCTCGCGGGTGTAGCCGTGGTTCTTGAGGAGAAGGGCTTTCATGAAAATTCCTTATCTGGAGGATCAGGCGAGGCGGATTAGGCCAGCACTGCGAAGATGGCGAGGATGAGCAGGAACAGCATGGAGAAAAGGCTGAGCGTCATTCCGCCGACACGGCCCAACGGCCAATTCATGGTGAAACCGAAGGCTATACCGTGCAGGACGCGACCAACGACAAAAGACAGGGTCGCCAATACGAAGAGTAAGTCGAAGGTTGTGGTCCAGAGGGCCACCGTCTGCATTTCTGTGACAAGGATCAGCAGCAACGCGATCGGCACGTTCTCGACGAAATTACCCTGTCCGCGAATGGTTCTAGTCAGCCGCTCGTCTCCGCCATCGCCCAATGACACGCCAGCGAAACGGCGAGCATCGATAACACGCATGGTGAGCGCGACGTAGAGGCCCGCAAGCACGATCGTTGCGAAGGTGGTGACAGGAAGGATCACGTCATCTTCCTCTGCGTGTAAGGTCTCAGTTCCGACCGCGCGATCTGGCGGCGATGGACGGCGTCGGGGCCGTCGGCGAAGCGCAGGGTGCGCAGGTGCATCCACTGGCGGGCCAGCGGCGTGTCCTGGCTGATGCCGAGGCCGCCGAACATCTGCATGGCGTCGTCGGTGACTTTAAGCGCCACCAGCGGTGCGGCCACCTTGATCTGGCTGATCCACGGGGCCGCCGCGCGGGCGTCGCCCTGATCCATCATCCAAGCTGCCTTAAGGCAGAGGAGGCGGGCCTGTTCGATCTCCATGCGAGCATTCGCGATGATGTCGAAATTCGCCCCCAGTTTCGCGATGGGCTGTCCGAACGCTTCACGGGAAACGGAGCGTTTGCACATCAGCTCCAGCGCCAGTTCCGCTTGGCCGATAGCGCGCATGCAATGGTGGATGCGGCCCGGGCCTAGACGTCCTTGCGCGATCTCGAAGCCACGCCCTTCGCCCAGCAGCATCGCGTCCAGCGGCACGCGCACATCGGTGAACTTCATGTGCATGTGGCCGTGGGGCGCGTCATCCATGGAGAAGACGTGCATCGGACGCAGAATTTCGACGCCCGGCGTATCGGCAGGCACAACGACCATCGAATGCTGCTTGTGCTTCGGATCGTCGTCACTGCCGGTCTTTACCATGGTGATGTAGACCTTGCAGCGCGGGTCGCCCGCGCCGGAAATCCAGTGCTTTTCGCCGTTTAACACCCATTCGTCGCCATCTTTCACGCAGGACATGGATATGTTGGTGGCGTCGGATGAGGCGACGTCCGGCTCCGTCATGGCGTAGGCGGAGCGGATTTCGCCTTCGAGCAAGGGCTTCAGCCAGCGCTCTTTCATCTCGTCAGTGCCATAGCGCTCGAACACTTCCATGTTGCCCGTGTCGGGGGCGGAGCAGTTGAAGGTTTCGGCCCCCAGATGCGCCTTGCCCATTTCTTCAGCCAGATAGGCGTATTCGACGGTGGTGAGGCCGTATCCGCGCTCGGAATCGGTGAGCCAGAAATTCCACAAGCCGCGCTTGCGGGCTTCCGCCTTCAGCCCTTCCAGAATCTCCGTCATGCGGGGCGTGTAGGTCCAGCGGTCGCCCTTGGAGACCTCCTCCAGAAACTCGTCTTCCACAGGCATGACCTCGTCGCGAATCATCTCCGCGATGCGGTTTTTCAGGTCCTCGACCTTCTCGCTCATGCCCAGATCCATTGCGGCCATGGGTGTTCCCTCTTGTTCGAAATCGCTGCCAGTCAGACGGGGCAGGGAGTGCTTGTCAATGTTGGCACCACTGTTGAACGGGGTTGACGTGAACGTAAACGTCGATATTGCGTCCATCCACCGCCGACTTTAGGGTCGACGGCAGAGTTGATCGTCGGCTTCGACATCCGGGGGGATGCTGTGTCCATCTACGAAGACCTCTTTTCCGTATCCGGAAAGACCGCGCTCGTTACCGGTGGTGCCAGTGGCATCGGCCGAATGATGGCGCAGGCGCTGGTGGAAGCCGGTGCGCGAGTGCTGATTTGCAGCCGCAAGGGCGATGCGTGTGAGGCCGTCGCTGACGAACTGAATGCGCTGGGCGCACCGGGCAGTGCACAAGGTTTCGCTGCCGACCTGTCGGGCGAAGAGGGCGTTAAAGTCGCTGCCCGAGAGGTGGAGAGCCGCTGCGAGCAGCTGCATATTTTGTGCAACAATGCCGGCGCTACCTGGGGCTCCACCTATGAGGACTTCCCTCGCGCGGCGTGGGACAAAGTAATGACGCTCAATGTCGCGGCTGTCTTCGAACTCACTCGCGAATTGACGCCACTGCTGGAGAAAACCGCGACCGACGCCGACCCGGCGCGCATCATCAACACGGCTTCCGTCATGGGTATCAAACCCATCGCCGACGGCTGTTGGTCCTATTCCACATCGAAAGCAGCCGTGATCCACCTGACGGAAATTCTTGCCAACGAGATGGCCTCGAAGCGCATCACGGTAAATGCGCTGGCACCGGGGCCATTCCCCTCCAAGATGACAGCTTTTGCGATCGGCTCGGATGAAGGTGCCGCCAAGGTGGGGGCGTTGAACCCGCTCGGTCGGGTGGGCCGTCCGGCGGATATCGCAGCGGCGACGCTCTTTCTCGTCGGTCACGGCGGCTCCTATGTCTCCGGCACCACCATCCCGCTCGACGGTGGCTATCTCGTCGATACCGGCGATGATGGCCTGTTCGCGGAGGGCTGAGACTTGGCGGCGACGATCACACTCGACGAGTTGAAGGCGCAGGTCGGCGGCGAGGCGCGTCACAGCGAGTGGTACACGCTCGACCAGTCCCGCATCGACGCTTTTGCCGATGCGACCAACGACCACCAATTCATCCAC